>NZ_VRUW01000032.1:0-52761 GCF_008039475.1 Methylobacterium sp. WL12
GGGCAAGACGGGGGCGGGCGCCTTCACCGGGTCGGCGAGGCGCGTCGGCAGGGTGTCGAGGCGCAGGGCCTTGCGCAGGGCGCGCGAGCCGGCATCGACGGCGATCGTCAGCGCGGCGGTGGCCGCGATCAGCACCGTGGCGACGTCGAGGCGCAATTCCGAGATCGCGGCGTCGACGTGGAAGCCCAGCGTCGCGACGCCCAGGATGCCGAAGATCGCGCTCTCGCGAAGGATCAGCTCCCAGCGGTAGAGCAGGTAGGCGAGGAACTGCCCGTAGAGCCGCGGCACGGTCTCGTAGGCGTAGAGGTTGAGGCCCGTCGGCGCGTCGGCGCGGTAGGGTAGGGCGTCGGCGTGGCGCCCCATCAGGTAGCCGACGATGCCGGCATTGTGGATCGTCAGCGCCAGGATCGCCGGCAGCATCGAGGGGCCGAGGGTCTGCAGCAGGACGTAGGCGAGCATGTATTCCGGCGTCGAGCGCAAAACCACGAGGAGCACCCGCCCCGCGGGCGCGCCGAACCGGCCGGAAAAGCGCCGCGACACCAGCGGGAACAGGACGAGGGCGCCGAGCGCGGTCGCGACCAGCGCGATCTGCGCCAGCACCAGCGTCTGCACCGCGCCGGGGAGGATCTGGCCGGTCAGGATCGGCGAGAACCAGGCCCAGAGCCGGGGCAGGGTGGCGGGGTCGAGGAGGCTCGCGTTGCGCAAGGGCGCGGGGACGACGTCGTGGGTGAGGAAGCGGACGAGGCTGGCGCCGACGTTGGTGGTGCCGACGGTGGCCGGCAGCGCCAGCGCGCTCGCCGCGATCAGCACCGGCACCGTGTTCGCCCGCACCCAGAGCCGGCGCGAGCCGATCAGCGCGTAGAACACCAGCAGCAGCGCCCCGGCCTCGGCGTAGCGCCCCTGGCGGAAGGCGGATTCGAGGTAGAACCCCATGGTCGGCAGGCCGATGAAGCCGAGCACCAGGGTCGAGCGCATGGCGCATTCGAAGCGGTAGAGGGTGTAGTGCCGGAACGCGCCCGCGACCTCCGGCAGGCGGGCGTAGAGGAAGGCCGAGACGGCGCCGGTGCCCGCGGGCAGCACCCGGAGCGCCGACAGGTCGGCCTCCTCGATGATCTCCGAGTAGACCTTCGCGCAGATGCCGGCATAGGGCAGGGCGATGGCCAGGATCCCGGTGGTGGCCGAAAGCCCGAACACCTGCATCAGCAGCAGGGCCCAGAACAGCTCGTGCACCGCGCGCAGGCCGGCGCAGAGGAGGCGGACCGCGCGGAACCGCGCAAAGGGAATCGCCAGCAGGAAGCCGGCGCCGGCGCCCAACGTCACGCCGAGCACCGCGAAGGCGACCGTGTAGACGACGCTCCAGCCCTCCACCGAGAGCAGGTCGGGCCGCAACAGGCCGGCGAGCAGCCGCTGGAGGTCGGCCCAGGGGTTCAGGCTGGTGACGTGGAGGTCGGCCAGGGACAAGGCGGCGAGCGCGGCCCCCGCGAACCACAGGCTGGTCGCGGCGTAGCCAGGGCGTTGAAGCCCGATCACGCCGCCGCCTGGTAGAACGGGCTCAGCGCCGCCGCGTCGAGGCTGCGGGCGGGCGCGTCGAGGACGATGCGGCCGGCCTCCAGCACCACGATCCGGTCGGTGTGGGCGAGCGCGAGCGCCACGTCGTGGAGGGCCACCACCAGGGTCTCGTGGCCGCGGGCCATCTCGGCGAGCACGGCTGCGCCCTGCATCCGGTCCAGCGCCGAGACCGGCTCGTCGCCGACCAGGATCGGCCGGCCGTTGTAGAGCGCGCGGGCGACCGAGACCCGCTGCTGCTGCCCGCCCGACAGCGCGCCCGCCTTCTCGCGGATCTTCTCGGCCAGGCCGACCCGGGCCAGCACCGCGCGGACTTCGGCGAGGTCGGCGGCGGCCGGGCGAACCAGGGTGCGCAGGTTGTGCAGGGTCGAGCGGCGGTCGAGGCGGCCCATGTAGACGTTGTGGAACACCGACAGGGTCCGCACGAGGGCCGCCGCCTGCGGCACCAGCGCGACCCGCTCCGGGCTCTGCGCCTGGATCAGGCCGATCAGCGTCGACTTGCCCGCCCCCGAGCGCCCCAGCAGCGCGACCCGCTCGCCCGGATAAATCGTCAGGTCGATGCCGGCGAGCACCGGGCGCCCGTCGTAGGCGGCGCCCGCATCCACGAGCCGGATCGCAGGGTCTGCCATCGTGTCGGTCAGTCGAGCAGGCCGGTGGACTGCCCCACCGCGATCAGCGGCGCGTAGGCGGCGTTGTCGACGGGGATGAATTTCGAGCGGCCGAACGGCTCCAGGATCGCCGGATCGGCGATGCCGACGAGCGCCGCCTTCAGCTTCGCGGTGAAGCCGTCGCCGTAGATCGCGTCCACGTCGCCGCGCACCGTCCACTGGTAGTCGGGGAAGGTCGGGCTCTCCCAGATCACCGTGACGGCCTTGGGGTCGACCTTGCCGGCCTTGGCGTCGAGGTCCCAGACCGAATAGTCGACCGCGCCGACGGCGAAGGCGCCCGACTGCACGAGCTGGATCGTCCGGCTGTGGTCGCCCGAGAAGCCCACCGTCGGGAAGACCTGCTCGGGGGTCTTGCCCGGAAAGGCCTGCCGGATGAAGTATTCCGGCATCAGGCGGCCCGAGGTCGAGGCGCGCGAGCCGAAGGTGAAGCTCTTGCCGGCGATGTCCTTCGGGAAGTCCTTGGACGGCTGGAGGCCGGTCTTCACGTTGGCGATCAGGTAGGTCTTGAAGGCGGCGTCCTCCGCGCCTTGCGCGATCGCCTGGGAGCCCGGCACCGCCTTGCGCGCCTGCACGCCGGTGAAGCCGCCGAACCAAGCGAGCTGCACCTGCCCGTTGGTGAAGGCGGTGACGGCGGCCGGATAGTTCTTCACCGGGATGTACGTCACCGGCACGCCGAGCTTGGCTTCGAGGTAGCGCGCGACCTTGCCGAAGCGCTCGACCAGGCGGCTCTCGTCCTGATCCGGGATGCCGGTGAACACGAAGGCGGGCTTGGCGGCTTGCGCCGAGGCCGGCCCCGCCGCGGGCAGGGCGGCGAGCACCGCCAGGATCAGCGTCCGAAATCCGTCGCGCATGCTTCGTCCCCGCTCCCCGTCGACCGCCTCGGCCCTGGGCCGCCATCCGCATCGGTGACCGGCCCGCATCGGTGTCCTGCCCTCATCGGTATCCTGCCCTAGAGCATTTTCGAGCGCGGTGGATACCGGCTCGCGTGCAGAAAAAGCGGCCACGCAGGCGGTTAGAGCATGGGCCGGTCACGCCGTGGATGCGGTGGCGGCGCCGCACCGGTCGTCCTCCGCCGTGCCGACCCGCCCGGCCCGACGCCTGGCCCCGCAGGGTCGAAGGCCACGCCTTCGACCGCGGCGGGAGACACGGGCGGCAGGCACGGGCGGCAGGATGGTACGATCAACGGGAACCCGGCCCTCCGAACGCCGTTCGAGCAGGGCGAACGAACGATCACGGACGGAAAACCACCATGAAGAAGATCCTCCTCGGCGCGACCCTGGCCATCGGCCTACTCGCCGGCACGAACATGCCGAGCCAGGCGGCCCCCGGCGACGGCCTCTCCCGCAACGCCGCGGCGACCGGCAACAGCACCTTCGCCGGCCAGCATCGGATGGCCCGCCGCGGCAGCATGATGGCGCGCCCGCACATGATGCGCCGTCACCGTCATCACCGCCGCCATCGCTGACCAGATCGCCGCCGCCGGATTCGATGACGGCTCCGGCGGCGTCATACCAAATCCGGTCGATCCCTTCGGGATGGCGGATGTGGGCTTCGCTCATGCGCCGCGCGGGATGCGCCGCGCGGGCTTGCCTGATACGGCCTCCGCTTCGATCGAGCGGAGGCCGTATCAGGCGGCGGCCGCCTCATCGAGCAACCATTCGATCCGCCCCCGGCTCGTCACCCGGCCCGCCGGCAGGTCCTCGCCGGCGGCGAGCCGCCGGAGCGCCTCGCGCTTGCCCGCGCCGCCCACCAGGAACAGGATCAGGGCGGAGGAGGCGATCGCCTTGAAGGTCAGCGTCACCCGCGGCACGAACGGCGTCAGGCCGGCCTCCGGCACGGGCGCCACGAGGGCGTCCGTCACGGACAGGGCGGGCTTGCCGGGAAACAGCGAGGCGGTGTGGCCGTCCTCGCCGAGGCCGAGCAGGACGCAGTCGAACAGCGGACGGGCGGGGTCGAGCCGGTCGGCGCCATAGAACGCGAGGAGCGTGCGGGAGTAGGCCTCGGCCGCCACCTCCGGCCCGAGGTCGGTCGGGATGAAGTGCAGGTGCGCGGCCGACAAAGCCGTGCCGTGGCCGAAGGCCTCGCGCACCATGCGGACGTTGCTGTCGGCATGGTCCCACGGCACGGCACGGTCGTCGCCGAAGAACCAGTGGACCCGGTCCCAGGGCACGCGGCCGACATGGTCCGGCCCGGCGAGCAGGGCGTAGAGGCGCTTGGGCGTCGATCCGCCGGACAGCGCGATCGCGATCCGCTCGGATCGCGAGGCCTCGCAGACCGCGATCAGGCGCTCGGCAGCCTCGCGGGCCACCGCGTCGGCATCGGGAAGGACCACGGCGTCGGGCGGCAGCGCGCCCATCATGACTTTTTGGGCTCCTGGTGGCCGCCGAACCCCTTGCGCATCGCCGACAGCATCTTGTCGGCGTAGGACGCGTCCTCGCGCGAGCGGAAGCGGCGGTAGAGCGCGTTCGACAGCACCGTGGCCGGCACGGATTCCTCGATCGCCGCGTTGATCGTCCAGCGGCCCTCGCCGGAATCCTCGACGTAGCCGGAATAGTCCTCGAGCTTCTCGTCGGTGGCCAACGCGCTCGCCGTCAGGTCGAGGAGCCAGGACGAGACCACGCTGCCGCGGCGCCAGACCTCGGCGATGTCGCCGAGGTTGAGGTCGAACCGGCGCTCGGGGGGCAGCGCCTCGCTGTCGGCGTGCTTGAGGATGTCGAAGCCCTCGGCATAGGCCTGCATCAGGCCGTATTCGATGCCGTTGTGGATCATCTTGACGAAGTGGCCTGCCCCGCTCGGGCCGGCATGGATGTAGCCCTGCTCGGCGCGGGGGTCGCGGCCGTCGCGCCCCGGCGTCTTCGGGATGTCGCCGATCCCCGGCGCGAGCGTCGCGAAGACCGGGTCGAGGCGATCGACGGCCGCCTTGTCGCCGCCGATCATCATGCAGTAGCCGCGCTCCAGCCCCCAGACGCCGCCGGAGGTGCCGACGTCGACGTAGTGGATGCTCCGGTCCTTGAGCTCGCCCGCGCGGCGCACGTCGTCGCCGTAGAACGAGTTGCCGCCGTCGATGATCACGTCGTCGGCCTGCATCAGGCCGGACAGCGCCTTCACCGTGGCTTCCGTGATCGCGCCCGCCGGCAGCATCACCCAGGCGGCCCGCGGGACGTCGAGCTTGGAGACGAAGTCCTCCAGGCTGTCGGCGCCGACCGCGCCGGCCTCGACCAGCGCCTTCACCGCCTCCGGGTTCTGGTCGAAGACCACCGCCGTGTGCCCGTCGCGCAGGAGGCGCCGGACGATGTTGCCGCCCATCCGGCCGAGGCCGATCATCCCGAGCTGCATGTTTGGCACTCCTCTGAGGCTCTGTGAGGCTCTGTCGGTGGCGGCCCGCCGCACCCGGCTGCGCCCGCGAGGGGCCCCGGGCGCGGCGATCCGTCGTGAGGCTTAGCCCGCCGCGGCGGTCAGGGCCGCGGCGATCCGCTTCAGGCCGGCCGGGACGTCGCCGCCCTTGATGTGGACCCGCAGCGCCCGGCGTCCGCGCTCGGCGAGGACCGACAGGTCGCCGCGCGCCTGCGCCGCGACCACGGTGCCGAAGCCGAGCTTGCGCCCCGGGATCGCGAGGTCCTCGGCGGGGTCGGCGGTGATCTGCACGAACACGCCGGTGTCGGGGCCGCCCTTGTAGGCCTGGCCCGTCGAGTGGAGGAAGCGCGGCCCGAATTCCAGGCAGGTCGCCACGTGCCGCGCGTCGCGGATCGCCAAGCGGGCCTGCTGCAGGACGGCGTGGTTCGCCTCGTTCCGCGGCACGTAGGCGAGGAGCGCCAGGTAGTCGCCGGCCTTGAGCCGGGCGACCTGCGCCTTCAGCCCGGCCTCCAGCCCGTCGGCCGCCTCCGGCAGCGCGCCGGAATTGGCCGTGTCGGCGTAGAGGGCGATGGTCTCGTCCTCGAACACCGGCGTCTCGGACGGCAGCGCTCCGCTCGCCTCGGCGGCCTCGAACAGCTTCTTCGTCTCGATCTTGCTCGCCTCGACGTCGGGCTGGTCGAACGGGTTGATGCCGAGCAGCGCGCCGGCCACCGCGGTCGCCATCTCGAAGCGGAAGAACTCCTGCGGAAGCTGCTCCACCGTGTCGAGGGTGATGCGCACCACCGGATGGCCCTCGCGCTCCAGGCCGCGCAGGGTCTCGTCCTGGCGCTCGTCGGCATGGCCGTCGAGGCGCAGGTAGACGAAGAGGCGGTCGTGGCCGTAGGCGGCCGGCACGTCGACCGGCTCGCCGTCGATCGGGATCAGGCCCTTGCCCTGCTTGCCGGTCGACTCCGCGATCAGCTGCTCGGCCCAACCGCCGAAGCTGGCGATCCCCGGGGAGGCGACGATCGTCACCTTGTCGCGACCCGCCAGACCAGCGGTGCCCATCGCGGCGCCCAGCAGCACGCCGGGGTTCTCGGTCGGCGGCACCGCCGGGCCGCAGGAGCGGACCATGATCCGCGCCCGCTCCAGGAAGTCCGTCACGTCGATGCCGACGCAGGCCGCCGGCACCAGGCCGAAGGCCGAGAGCACGGAGTAGCGCCCGCCGATCTGCGGCACGCCGTAGAAGATCCGCCGGAAGCCGTCGGCTTTGGCCGCCTTCTCCATCGCCGAGCCGGGATCGGTGACGGCGAGGAAGTGCTCGCCCGCCCGCTCGCCGACGACCGCCTTCATCCGCGCCAGGAAGTAGTCGCGAAACACGTTCGGCTCCAAGGTCGAGCCGGACTTCGAGGCGACGACGAACAGCGTGCGCGGCAGGTCGAGGGTGGCCTCGAGCGCGCGGACCTCGTCGGGATTGGTGGAATCGAGGATCGAGAGCTTCGGGAAGCCGTCGCGGTTGCCGTAGGTCAGGCCGAGCACTTCGGGGCCGAGGCTCGACCCGCCCATGCCGAGCACGACGACGTCGGCGAAGCCCTGCCCCTGAACCCAGGCCGAGAGCGCGGCGTAATCCTGCGCCTTCTCCAGCTCGTCCTCGACGATGCGGAGCCAGCCGAGCCACCGATCCTCGTCGGCGCCCGACCAGACCGTGGTGTCGTGCGCCCACAGGCGGCGGATCGCACCGCTCGCGCGCCAGGCTTCGACCGCCTTGCCGGTCTCGGCGGCCAGCGCGTCGCCGAGCTTCAGGCTCTGGACGTTCAGGCGATGGCCGAGCAGCGCCACGCGCTTGCCGGCGACCGCGCCGAGCAGCTTGTCGGCGGCGTCGACGAAGAGCTGCACGCCCTCCTCGACCAGCTGCTTGGCCATCGCGTCGATGTCGATGCCGGCCTCAGCCAGGCGCGCCATCACGGCTTCCGCCCCGGCCACGTCCTCCTCGATCGCGTTGCGCACCGCGCCATGGTCGCGGAACGCGTCCATCGTGGCCGGCGGCATGGTGTTGACGGTGTTCGGGCCGATCAGCTCCTCAACGTAGAGCACGTCGCGGTAGGCCTTGTTCTTGGTGCCCGTAGAGGCCCAGAGCAGCCGCTGCGCCTTGGCGCCCTTCTCGGCCAGCGCCGTCCACTTGCTGTCCGCGAACACCGCCTTGTAGCGCTGGTAGGCGAGCTTGGCGTTGGCGATCGCGACCTTGCCCTTGAGGGCTTCGAGGGCGGCCTTCCGCTCGGGGTCGGCTTCCGCCGCGGCCTTCTCGTCGAGCAGCTTGTCGGCCAGCACGTCGATGCGGCTGATGAAGAAGCTCGCCACGCTCGCGATCCGCGAGACGTCGCCGCCGTTCCTCGCGCGCTCCGCGAGGCCGTCGACGAAGGCGCGGGCGACCTTCTCGTACTCGCCCTGCGAGAACAGCAGGGTGACGTTGATCGAGATGCCTTCCGCCGTGAGCTGGCGGATCGCCGGGATGCCCTCCGGGGTCGCGGGCACCTTCACCATCAGGTTGTCGCGCGCCACGGCCTTGTGGAGCCTGCGAGCCTCCTCCAGCGTGTCCTCGGTCTGCAGGGCGAGGTAGGGCGAGACCTCGAGGCTGACGTAGCCGTCTGCGCCGTCGGACGCCTCGTAGACCGGGCGCAGCACGTCGGCCGCCGCCTGGATGTCGGCGATGGCCAAGCCCTCGTAGAGGTCGATGACGCGGCTGTCGCCCTGCTCCATCACGCTCTTGAGGCTGGCATCGTACTCGTCGGAATGGCCGATGGCCTTCTCGAAGATCGAGGGGTTGGAGGTCACGCCGCGCAGGCCGTCGTTCTCGACCAGCGCCTTGAGCTCGCCCTTGGCGACGAAGCCGCGGGCGACGAAGTCGAGCCAGACCGCCTGATCCTGTTCGGCGTGCAGGGCCTTGAGCGCGTTCATGTCGATGCCTCGCAAAGTCGTCGGTCTCGGTTCGTCGTGTCGTCGACCCCCCGCTCGGGAGATCAACCCGCGGACCCAGGCCTTGGCTCCGGCGTGGAGCGCAGGCCTGGGTCGCGATGCCCAGGACTCGTGCTTGTACGCGTGCTTGTACGCGTGCCTGTCTCAGTGCTTGTCTCAGTGCTTGGCGTTGTGATCGTTCTTGTGCTTGGCGATCTGGTCTCGCGCCGCCAGCAGCACCTTCTCCGGCGTGAACCCGAACTTGGCCTGCAGGTCCTTGATCGGCGCCGAGGAGCCGAAGGTGTGCATCCCGATGATCGTGCCGGCCGAGCCCGCATAGCGGTCCCAGCCGATCACCGAGCCCTGCTCGACGGCGACGCGGGCCAGCACGGCCGGCGGCAGCACGCTCTCGCGATAGGCCTCGTCCTGGCGCTCGAACAGGTCCCAGGACGGCATCGAGACGACGCGCGCCGCCACGCCCTCGGCCTTCAGGCTCTCGTAGGCCTGGAGGCAGAGCTGCACTTCGGAGCCGGAGCCGATCAGGATCACCTCCGGCGTCGCGTCGCCGCCCGCGAGCACGTAGCCGCCCTTGGCGACGCCCGACGCGCTGGCGAAGGTCGTGCGGTCGATGGTCGGCAGCGGCTGGCGCGAGAGGGCGAGCACCGCCGGCTGGTCTTTCAGCGAGAAGATCACGCGGTAGGCTTCCGCGACCTCGTTGGCGTCGGCGGGGCGCAGGGTCACGAGGCCGGGGATGCAGCGCAGGCTCAGGAGCTGCTCCACCGGCTGGTGGGTCGGCCCGTCTTCGCCGACGCCGATGGAGTCGTGCGTGAAGATGTGGAAGACCGGCAACTCCATCAAAGAAGCCAGCCGCACCGCCGGGCGCATGTAGTCGACGAAGACCAGGAAGGTCGCGCCGTAGGCCCTGAGGCCCGAGAGCCCGAGCCCGTTCACGATCGAGCCCATGGCGTGCTCGCGCACGCCGAAGTGGATGTTGCGGCCGCCCGGCTCGAACGGGGTGAGCGAGCCCGCCCCCTCGAAGGTGAGGTTCGACTTGTTCGAGGGCGCCAGATCCGCCGAGCCGCCGAGCATGAACGGCACGTGCTGGGCGATGGCGTTCAACACCTTTCCAGAGGATTCGCGGGTCGCGAGCCCCTTGGCGTCGGGCTCGAACACCGGGATGTCCCGGTCCCAGCCCTCGGGCAGGCGGCCCTCGAAGAAGGCGTCGAGGGTCTCGGCGTGCTCGGGGTCGGCGTCCTTGGCGGCCGTCAGGAAGCCCTGCCACTGGTCGTAGAGCTCGGCGCCGCGCTTGCCGATGTTGTCGGAAAAGTTCTGCTGCACGCCGTCGGGCACCAGGAACTGCGCGTCCTCCGGCCAGCCGTAGGCGCGCTTGGCGCCCTTGGCCTCGTCCTCGCCGAGCGCGTCCGAGTGGGCCTTCGACGTGTTCTGCTTCTTCGGCGCGCCGAAGCCGATGATCGAGTTGACGATGATGATCGTCGGCCGGTCGCTCGACTGCAGGAAGGTCTCGATCGCACCCGAGATCGAATGCACGTCGTTGGCGTCGGCGACGCGCAGCACCTGCCAGCCGTAGGCGAGGAACCGGGTCGCGACCTCTTCGCCGAAAGCCAGTTCGGTGTGGCCCTCGATGGTGATGGTGTTGTTGTCGTAGATCCAGCACAGGTTCGACAGGCGCAGGTGCCCGGCGATCGAGGCGGCCTCGGAGGCGACGCCCTCCATCAGGTCGCCGTCCGAGCAGATCGCGTAGACGTTGTAGTCGAACAGCGGCAGCTCGGGCCGGTTCAGGTGCTCACCGAGGTAGCGGCCGCCCATCGCCATGCCGACGGAGTTCGCCACGCCCTGGCCGAGGGGCCCTGTGGTGGTCTCGACGCCGGTGGTGAAGTGGTATTCCGGGTGGCCCGGCGTGCGGCTGTCGAGCTGCCGAAACTTCTTGATGTCCTCGAGCGTCACGGCCGGCGCGTTGCCGCCGTCCTTTTCCGCCACGCCTGCAAGGTGCAGCAGCGCGTAGAGCAGCATCGAGGCGTGGCCGCAGGACAGAACGAAGCGGTCGCGGTTGGGCCAGTGGGGATGCGCCGGGTCGTAGCGGAGGTATCGGTTCCACAGGGTGTAGGCCACCGGAGCCAGCGCCATCGGCGCGCCGGCGTGTCCCGAATTGGCCTTCTGCACCGCATCGATCGCCAACGTGCGGATGGTGTCGATCGAGAGCTTGTCGATCTCGGAAAGCGCCGTCTTGGGCACGGTGTCAGCTCCGCTCATGGTGTCGTCTTTCCCGTTGTCGTCACTGCGGCGCGAGACCGCTCGCGACCGCGTGCGGTTGGTGCACGCGCAAATCGCGGCCGGCGGGCGCGTCCGAATCGTCCGCGCCGCCCCGCTCCTTCGCAGGCCCTTCGGCCCGGCTGTAATTGAGGATGGTGTTCACGAGCGCAACATGCGTGAACGCCTGCGGGAAGTTGCCGACCAGCCGCCGGGCCTTCCCGTCATACTCCTCGGAGACGAGGCCGAGGTCGTTGCAGATGCCGATCAGGCGCTCGATCAGGGCGCGGGCCTCCGCGCGGCGGCCGAGGCCGATCAGGTTGTCCGCGTACCAGAAGGTGCAGGGCAGGAATGCGCCCTCGTTGCCGGGCAGCCCGTCCGTGGTCTGGCCCCGCGTGTCGTAGCGCAGGATGAAGCCATCGCGCATCAGGTCCCGGCCGATCGCCTCGACGGTGCCGACCACGCGCGGGTCGTCCTGGGGCAGAAAGCCCATATGGGCGATCAGCAGCAGGCTCGCGTCGAGCTTCTTCGAGCCGTAATACTGCACGAAGCTGTTCAGCTCCGGATCGAAGCCCTTCTCGCAGACCTCCGCGTGGATCTGGTCGCGGATCGCCTTCCAGCGCGCGACCGGCGCGTCGGGGGCGTCGGCCTGTCCCGTATGGCTGCGGATCGCGCGATCGAAGGCGACCCAGGCCATGACCTTCGAGTGGACGAAGTGCTTGCGCCCGCCGCGCACCTCCCAGATGCCCTCGTCCGGCTCGCTCCAGACCTTCTCCAGGTGGGCGATGATGGCGAGGCCCACGCGCCAGCCGTCCTTGTCGGTCGGCATGCCGCGCATCCGCGCCTGGTAGAGCGCGTCGAACAATTCGCCGTAGACGTCGAGCTGGAACTGCGAGACCGCGGCGTTGCCGACCCGGACCGGCTTCGAGCCCTCGTAGCCGGGCAGCCAGTCGAGCTCGATCTCGGGCAGCAGCCGCTCGCCGGCGATGCCGTAGAGGATGTGCGCCTGCTCCGGGTTGCCGGCCACCGCGCGCTGCAGCCAGTCGCGCCAGGCGCGGGCCTCGTCGAGGAAGCCGCCATCCATCAGCGCGAGGAGAGTGAAGGTCGAGTCGCGCAGCCAGCAGAAGCGGTAGTCCCAGTTGCGCACGCCGCCAAGGTCCTCCGGCAGCGACGTCGTCGGCGCGGCCACGATCCCGCCCGTCGGCATGTAGATCAGCGCCTTCAGCGTCAGCAGCGAGCGCTTCAGCATCGCGTCCCAGGGCGTGCCGCTGGCGCAGCGGTCGGACCAGTCCCGCCAGAACCGGTCGGTGGCGGCGAGCACCTTGCGCGGCTCGATCGGCGCCGGGTCGTCCTCGTGGCTCGCGCCGTAGCTCAAGGTGAAGGCGACCGCCTCGCCGGCATGCACCGTGAACTCGGAGACCGTGGTCTGCCCATGCCCACGCAGAGGCGCCTTGGTACGCAGGACCGCCTTGTGCGGCCCCGAGATCGCGCGGAGGTCGCCAAGCTCGTTGTGCGAGACCCAGGGGACCGCCGAGCCGTAATCGAAGCGCATCGCGAGATCCATGCGCATCGCCACGCGGCCGTGCAGGCCCTCGACCAGGCGGATCAGGTGCGACCCGTCGCCGACGGGCATGTAGTCGACGACACGCACCTCGCCCTCGCGGGTCTTGTGGTGGGTCTCCAGCACGAGGCTGCCCTCGCGGTAGGCCCAGCGGGTCTCGACGTGGGCGGCCTGCGGCGCGAGGCGCCAGAACCCGTGCTCCTCGGTGCCGAGGAGGGCGGCGAACAGGGCGGAGGCGTCGAAGCGCGGCCAGCACAGCCAGTCGACGCTGCCCTGCCGGCTAATCAGCGCGGCGGTGCGGCCGTCGCCGATCAGCGCGTAGTCCTCGATGCGTGCGGCCATGAAGCGGATCCGTCGCGGCCGGCGACGGGCGCCGTCCGATGCACTGCACCTAGTTCGGCAAAGCGATGCGGTCCAGGGCGCGACGGGGAAAACGGACGCCGCCCAAGACGCTAATCACGGCGCCCGTCACGGTGCGCACGCGGCCGGACGGCCGCAGCGCAGCATGGCGGAAAGCCCTCAGTCCAAACGGTCGACCAGGACCGAAACCGGGCTGCCGAGTGCGGAGGCGCCGGTGCGCAGGTAGGCGGCGGCGTCCCCGACCGCGCGCACGGCCGGGGCGAAGGGCAGGGCGAGGTCCGGCAGCAGGCCGTCGCGCACCTGCGCCTCGGCCTCGACGGGTGAGGGCCGGACGATTTCGGAGAACGGGTCGGGCCGGCGCGGCGGCCCCTCGGCGCAGCGCGGTCCGGAGCAGGCGCGGCGCGGCGTCACGGCCGTCGTCGCGACCCGCGCGACCGGATGCGACGCGGTGCGGATCTCCGGCAGGACGAGGCTCGGCGGGAACTGCGCGAAGGCGATCGCGGCCGGCGGCCGGGGCAGGGCGGCCTCGGCCGGGGCCGCCGCATGGAAGGCGTGGGGCGCGACGGAGGCGGAGGGCGCCGGGACGGCCGGTGCCTGGGCCGGCTCGCGGCACAGGAGCGAGGCTGCCCCGATCACGAGCGCCGTAGCCAGGGTCGGCAGGAAGGGGAGGGAAAGCCGGCCGGAACCGCCGCCGTCCAGGGTCGCGAAGGGGTCTGGCTTCGACATCCGATGCTTCGAACCTCCTCGACCGTCGCGACGACCGCCTGGGTGATCCCGATTTGCGGCGGAAGCTAGACCGTTTCCTTTCCGCTCCGTTGCCCGGAGCGATCCGGCAGGGCGCGAAGGGCGCCCCGCGGAGCGAAAGCCCAAACCCGTGGAGGCAGGCGCCGTTGATCGAGACCGAAGAAAAAAGAGCCGGCGCTTTCAAGCGATCGCCCTGGCGATCCGGGGCACGACGCTTGCCTTGCGGGGCAGCCGGCGGCATGCGTCGCCGCGATCCGATTTGTCGCCCAGCACCGGGCCTAGATGTCAGACACCAGCCTCACCGTCGCCGTGATCGATCCGAGCCGGGCGCGTGCCGCGATCCTGGAGGAGGGCCTGCGCGCCGCCGGGATCGGTCGCGTCGTGGTGATGGCCGACACCGCCGACCTGATGGAGCGCGTCGCCGCGCTCGCCCCCGACGTGGTGGTGATCCACCTGGAAAGCCCGAGCCGGGACATCCTGGAGCAGATGTCCGGCGTCGCGCGCCACGTCGAGCGGCCGGTGGCGATGTTCGTGGACCGCTCGGACGCCACGATGATGCAGGCGGCGGTCGACGCAGGAATCTCGGCCTACGTCGTGGACGGCCTGCGCCCCGAGCGGATCAAGCCGATCCTCGACATTGCGATCCTGCGCTTCAACGCGTTCTCGCGCCTGCAGCGGGAGCTCTCGGAGGCGCGCGGCGAACTCGCCGACCGCAAGCTGATCGAGCGCGCCAAGGGCATCCTCATGAGCATGAAGGGCCTGTCCGAGGACGAGGCCTACAAGCAGCTGCGCAAGAAGGCGATGAACGAGAAGCGGAAGATCGCCGACATCGCGCGGGCGATCGTCACCGCGGCCGACCTGCTCGGATGAGGGCGCCAGTGACTTCGCCGAGGAGGCTTCGCAGATGAGACTTCATCTGGGCTACGTGCCCCTCTGCGACGCAGCCCCCGTGATCGCCGCCCACGAGATGGGCTTCGCCCGCGCCGAGGGGCTCGACCTGGAGCTGACCGCCGAGCCGTCCTGGGCGACGCTGCGCGACCGGCTGGCGCTCGGATACCTCGACGCCGCGCACATCCTGGCGCCGCTGGCGTTGGCGAGCGCGCTCGCCCTGTCGGGGCCGCCCTCCGACCTGATCGTGCCGCTGTCGCTCAGCCTGAACGGCAACGCGATCACCCTATCCAACCCCCTCTGGGCCACGATGGCGCCGGAGAGCGAGCGCCTCGCCGACGTCGCCGGCGCCTTCGCCCGGATGGCGGGCGCGCGCAGGGAAGCCGGCCGGCCGCTGACGCTGGGCACGGTCCATCCGTTCTCCTCGCACACCTACCAGCTCCGGCTGTTCTGCGAGGCCGGCGGACTAGACCCGGCCGCCGTCCGCCTGGTGGCGGTGCCGCCCCAGCACAGCGTCGAAGCCCTATCGCGCGGGATCGTCGACGGCTTCTGCGCCGGCGCGCCCTGGAACGCGGTGGCGGTCGCGGCCGGACTCGGGCGCATCGCCGCGCTGGGCTGCGAGGTGGCCCCGGACGCGCCCGAGAAGGTGCTCGCCGTCGCGCCGCGGCTCGAGGGCGCGATCCCGCCCCTGGTGCGGGCCGTCGCCCACGCCGGGCGCTGGTGCGCCGACCCGGCCAATCGCACCGAGCTCGCCCACCGCCTCGCGCGGCGGCCCTACCTGAACCTCGACCCCCATCTGATCGCCCGCACCTTCGAGGGGACGATCGTCCTCGACGGGCCGGGCCGGGAGCGCGAAGCGCCCGATTACCTGCGCCTCGACGCGGCGGCGCAGGAGCCGCGCGCCGCCCATGTCGGCTGGATCCTGTCGCAGATGCGAGCCGCCGGGCAGATGCCGGCCGAGGACCTCCTGCCGGCCGCGGAAGCCGTCTACCGGCCGGACCTCTACGCAGCGGCCGGGCTGTCCCCGGCCTGAGCCCTCCGGACCGCACCGGCACGACGATCGCAACGGAACGCGGGCGCCGCGACGCAGTTATGGTTCTGCCATGCCAGGTTGCCGCAAGCTCGACACCGCCTCGTCCAGTCCCGCCTCGCGCGGACGCGTCGATCTTTCGGCCTACGTTCGGCACCGTGGACGCGCGCCGCGGGCGATGAACGACAACCGGCGCGCGAAGGCCGCGCATCCGTGGCGCTGGGTCCTGCTGATCGGCGCGGTTCCCGTCGTCGGCCTGATGGCCGCTCTCTCGACCCTCATCTAGCCTCCGCAGCGGGCCTCGACCCCGCCGAAGCGCATCGCGACCGCCCCCCTAAGCCGGAGCCGTCGCGTTCGCACATGCCTGCCTGATCAGCGCTCAATAGCCTGATCTTTGTGCAGCGCACGCGTGTGATCGAAAGGCCCGCGAAGGTGCCGTTCGCGTTCCCGGCGACAGCGGGCGAACCGTATCCTCACGAATTGGCACGGAACCTGCTGAGATCGCCTGCCCCGTCAACGACGACGGGCAACACCGTCAGCGAGGCCGCTGAACCGATGTCTCCTCGCGGGCGGATACGCTCGCCCGAGGTCGATCGGCGGCGGCTTTTTTCGTGGCGGACGTGCCCGCGCAGTTTTTCGAGGACGAGACCCTTCCACCGATGCTCACAGCGCAGACGGATCAGGTTCCAGCGGCGGAGATTCCGCGCGAGAGGCTCGTCGTGGTCGGCAACGGCATGGCCTCGTTGCGCTTCCTCGAACGGCTGACCGAAGGGTCGCCCGGCCGCTACGACGTCACCGTCGTCGGCGCCGAGCCGGTGGCCGCCTACAACCGTGTGCTGCTGTCCTCCCTGCTCGGCGGCGAAGTGGACGAGGCGGCTTGCGCCTTCCGCGGGCTCGACTGGTACGAGAGCCACGGCATCCGCCTGATCACCGGCGCCCCCGCGACGCAAGTCGACCGCGAGAACGCGCTGGTCGTCGTCGGCGAGACCCACGTGCTGCCCTTCGACAAGCTGGTGCTGGCGGTGGGCTCCGTGCCGATCCGCCTGCCCAAGCCCGGGATGGACCTGCCCGGCATCATCACCTTCCGCGACCTCGCGGACGTGTCGGCGATCCGGAAGGCGGCGGTCGAGCACGCCAAGGCCATCGTCATCGGCGGCGGCCTGCTCGGATTGGAGGCCGCGGTCGGGCTGGCGCGGCTCGGCGTCAACACCACCCTGCTCCACGTCATGGACCGGCTGATGGAGCGTCAGCTCGATCATTCCGCCGCCACCCTCGTCCGTCGGGCGATGGAGGCGCGGGGCGTCAAGGTGCTGCTCAAGGCCGACACCGACCGCGTCGAGGGCGACGGCCGGGTCGAGCGCCTGATCCTCGCCGACGGCACGGTGCTGCCGGCCGACCTCGTCGTCATGTCGGTCGGCGTGCGCCCGAACCTCGCCCTGGCGCAGGGCGCAGGGCTCGAGACCGGCCGCGGCATCAAGGTCGACGACCGGATGACCACCTCGGACCCGCGGATCTTCGCGCTCGGCGAATGCGCCGAGCACCGCGGCATGGTCTACGGCCTCGTCGAGCCCGCCTACGAGCACGCCGAGACCCTGAGCCGCCACCTTTCCGGGCAGGAGGCGCGGTATTCCGGCACGGCGCTGTCCACGAGCCTCAAGGTCTCGGGGCTGCCGGTGTTCTCCGCAGGCGTCGTCGACACGCCCGAGACCGCCGAGGCGATCGTGATGAGCGATCCGGGCGCCGGCCTCTACCGCAAGCTCCTGATCGAGCGCGACCGCCTGATCGGCGCGGTCTTCGTCGGCGACATCGGCGAGCAGGCCCGATGCAAGACACTGATCCGCACCGGCGAACCGGTGGGAGACCAGATCGACGACCTGATGTTCGGGCGCCCCGCGACGGCGGCCGACCCCCTCGCCGAGACCTTGGCCGCGTGAGCAAGGATCTTGGCCGCGTGAAGGAGGCGGACCATGGCTGAAGACTTCAACGCCGAGCAGAAGCGCTACCTCGAAGGCTTCGCCTCGGGCGTGGCCGCCGCCCGGCTGACGGGCGGCCTGGCCATCGGGCAGGGCGGTCCGCCGCCCGAGCCGACCGGGCCGGACGCGATCCACATCAAGGCGCAGGACGCCACGGTGAAGGCTGGCGGCAAGCTCTGCGAGCAGGAGAAATGGAAGCGCGCCGAGAACCCGTTCGAGGGCCACAACCGGCTGAAGGTCGAGGCGGCGACGGGCAAGGCGCCGAAGCCCGAGGACAACTTCCGCTGGCGCTATCACGGCCTGTTCTGGGTCGCCCCGAACCAGACCTCGTTCATGGCCCGCCTGCGCATCCCCAACGGCATCCTGCACCACTGGCAGTTTTCAGGTGTCGCCGACCTCGCCGACGCGCATGGCGGCGGCTTCGTCCACGTGACCACGCGGGCCAACCTCCAGGTGCGCCACATCGCGCCCGAGCACGCCCAGCCCTTCCTCGACGGGCTGGTCGACATCGGGCTGACCGCGCGCGGCTCGGGTGCGGATAACATCCGCAACGTCACCGGCTCGCCCACCGCCGGCATCGATCATCAGGAGCTTCTGGACACCCGCCCGCTCGCCAAGTCCTGGAACAACTGGATCATCAACGACCAGTCGCTCTACGGCCTGCCGCGCAAGTTCAACGTCGCCTTCGACGGCGGCGGCATCGTCGCGGTGCTGGAGGAGACCAACGACATCGGCTTCCAGGCGATCGAGGTGCTGGAGGGCGCGAGCGTCACGCCGGGCGTGTGGATGCGCCTCGTGCTCGGCGGCATCTCCGGCCACCGGGATCTGGCCCGCGACACCGGCATCGTGTTGAAGCCCGAGGATTGCAACAAGGTCTCAGACGCGATCATCCGCGTGTTCATCGAGAACGGCGACCGGACGAACCGCAACAAGAGCCGGATGAAGTACGTCCTCGACGCCTGGGGCTTCGACAAGTACCTCGCCGCGGTCGAAGAGAAGCTCGGATACAAGCTCGACCGGGTCGATCCGGCCCACGTCGTGCCGCGGAAAGCCACCGACCGGTTCGCCCATGTCGGCGTCCACGCCCAGGTGCAGCCCGGCCTCAACTGGATCGGCGTGATCCTGCCGGTGGGCAAGATCATGAGCGATCAGGTCCGCGAGCTCGCGCGGATCGCGCAGGAATGCGGCGACGGGCAGATCCGCATGACGGTCTGGCAGAACTTCCTGTTCTCCGGCGTGCCCGACGTCAAGGTCGCCGAGGTCGAGGCGCGGGTGGCGGCGCTCGGCCTCACCACCAAGGCGGCGGGCATCCGCTCGGGCCTCGTCGCCTGCACCGGCTCGAACGGCTGCAAGTTCGCCGCCGCGGACACTAAGGGCGACGCGATGATCATCGCCGGCCACGTCGAGGCGACGCTCCCCGAGCTCGACGTGCCGGTGAACGTCCACATCACCGGCTGCCACCATTCCTGCGCCCAGCACTACATCGGCGACATCGGCCTGATCGGCGCCAAGGTGGTGGTCTCGGAGGAGGGCGACACCGTTCCTGGCTACGACGTCGTGGTCGGCGGCGGGTTCGCCGAGAACCCGAAGATCGGCACCGGGATCTGGACGGCGATTAAGGCCGAGGACGCGCCGTCACGCGTCGAGGCGCTGCTGCGCACCTACCTCGCCCGCCGCACCGGGCCAGAGGAGAGCTTCCAGACCTTCACGGCGCGAACGGGGCCGGAAGCCCTGCGCGACCTTGCCGAAGAACAGCCAGCCCTCAAGGCAGCCGCATGAGCGAGCACGTCTCCCCCCCCCTCGTCCTCGTTCCCGAGAACGCCCCGTTCTCCGCCGACCAGCGCTCGTGGCTTTCGGGCTACTTCGCCGCCCTCCTCGGCCCGGCGGTCGAGGGCGCCACCGCGATCGGCACGGCCGAGATGCCCGGCGGCCCGAAGCTCGCCGACAACGACGACGCGCCCTGGCACGACCCGTCGATGCCGATCACTGAGCGCATGGAGATGGCCAAGGCCCGGCCCGAGCCGCAGAAGCTCATGGCGGCGATGGCCCAGCAGGATTGCGGCCAGTGCGGCTACAACTGCGCCGACTACGCCAACGCCATCTTCCTCAAGAGCGAAGCGCGTCTGAACCTCTGCCAGCCCGGCGGCAAGGAGACGCTCCGGATGCTGAAGAAGCTCGACGAGGAGTTCGGCACGGGCGACGCGGCCGCCCCGGCTGCGGCCGCAGGCGAGGCGGCGGCGGCGGACAAGCCCATCGACCTCGGCCCGCTGGGCTATTGCCGCGAGAACCCGGTCGAGGCGATCTTCCTCGGCCGGCGCCGGCTCAACGAGCCAGGCGGCGAGAAGGAGACGTGGCACGTCGAGTTCGACCTTAGGGACACGCCGATCACCTACGAGGCCGGCGACTCGCTCGGCCTCTTCCCGGCCAACGCGCCGGCGCTCGCCGACGCGGTGATCGCCGAGCTCGGCGCCCGCCCCGAGCGGGTGATCGGCGGCAAGACGCTCCGCGACCGGCTGATCGCCGACTACTCGCTCGGCGCCGCCCCCGACGGTCTCTACCAGCTGCTCTCGCTGCTGACCTCGGGCGAGGCCCGCCGCAAGGCCAAGGCGCTCTCGGCCGGCGAGGACCCGGACGGCGACGCCGCCTACCTCGACGTACTCGGCGCGCTCCACAAGTTCCCCGGCGCGCGTCCCGACGCCGAGGTGTTCCTCGAATCCCTCGACGAGCTGCAGCCGCGGCTCTACTCGATCTCGTCCTCGCCGAAGATGGATGCGGGCAAAGTCTCGCTAACGGTGGACGCGGTGCGCTACAACCACCGCTCGCGCCTCCGGCTCGGCGTCGCCTCGACGCATCTCGGCGAGCGCATGCCCGAGCAGACCCGGGCCAAAATCTACCTGCAGAAGGCGCACGGCTTCGCGCTCCCCGCGGACCTTTCCACCGACGTGATCATGTGCGGCCCCGGCACCGGCATCGCCCCGTTCCGGGCCTTCCTGCGCGAGCGCGCGGCGACGCAGGCGCCGGGGCGCAACTGGCTGTTCTACGGCCACCAGCGCCAAGCGAGCGACTTCTTCTACAAGGACGAGCTCACGCAGATGCGCGACGACAAGGTGCTCACCCGCCTGTCGCTGGCCTGGTCGCGCGACGGCACCGAGAAGACCTACGTCCAGGACCGCATGCGCGAGACCGGCGCCGACCTGTGGAAGTGGCTGGAGGGCGGCGCCCACTTCTACGTCTGCGGCGACGCCAAGCGCATGGCCAAGGACGTGGAGCGCGCGATCATCGACGTGGCCGCCCAGCACGGCGGCAAGTCGCCCGACGAGGCGGTGGCCTATCTCGGCACCCTGAAGAAGGCCGGTCGCTACCAGGCCGACGTGTACTGAGCGGCGACGGTTCTTCCCTTCCCCCCTCTGCGGGGGAGGAAGACTCCGCAAATGCCCGGCCCGACTCTTGCTGCCCTCCGCCGCGCCGGCCGACGTCGAAACCACCAAGACGTCGAAACCACGAGGACCTTGCCATGACCGTGCACGTGCCGGAGCCCAAGGTCTCGAGCCAGGCTGCAGCGGTTCGGACCACCTGCCCCTATTGCGGGGTCGGCTGCGGCGTGATCGCGACGCCGGACGGGACGGGCGGCGCCGGGATCGCCGGGGACACCGCGCATCCGGCCAATTTCGGCCGCCTGTGCTCCAAGGGCTCGGCGCTCGGCGAGACGCTGGGCCTGGAGAACCGCCTGCTGCATCCGCACGTCGACGGCGTGCGGGCGTCTTGGGAATCGGCGCTGGGCACGGTCGCCGGCGCCTTCCGCCGCACGGCCGAGAAGCACGGGCCGGACGCGATCGCCTTCTACCTCTCCGGGCAATTGCTCACCGAGGATTACTACGTCGCCAACAAGCTCGCGAAGGGCTTCATCGGCACGCCGCACGTCGACACCAACTCGCGCCTGTGCATGTCGAGCGCGGTCG
Source organism: Methylobacterium sp. WL12 (assembly GCF_008039475.1). Classification (NCBI taxonomy): domain Bacteria; kingdom Pseudomonadati; phylum Pseudomonadota; class Alphaproteobacteria; order Hyphomicrobiales; family Methylobacteriaceae; genus Methylobacterium; species Methylobacterium sp. WL12. The sequence goes on from NZ_VRUW01000032.1 coordinate 21,303, forward strand.
CCGCGCACCGCCGCGCCTTCGGCTCCGACACCGTGCCCGGCTGCTACGAGGACCTCGACGAGGCCGACGTGATCGTGCTGGTCGGCTCCAACACCGCCTGGTGCCATCCGATCCTATTCCGCCGGATGGTGGACGCGCGCACGGCGCGCGGCACCAGGCTGATCGTGGTCGACCCGCGCCGGACCGAGACCGCCGAGGAGGCCGACCTGTTCCTCGGCCTCCGGCCCGGCACCGACAGCGCCCTGTTCTCGGGGCTGCTGGTGCATCTCGACCGGGTCGGCGCCTGCGACGCCCGCTTCGTGGCCGACCACACCTCCGGCTACGACGGCGCGCTCGAGCGGGCGCGCGCCATCGCGCCGACGCCGGCCGCCACCGCCGCGGCGACCGGCCTGTCGGAGGCGGACGTGTCCGCCTTCTTCGACCTGTTCGCCGGCACGAAGCGCGTCGTCACCGCCTTCTCGCAAGGGGCCAACCAGTCGGCACAGGGCACCGACAAGGGCAACGCCATCATCAACTGCCACCTCGCCACCGGCCGCATCGGGCAGCCGGGGGCGGGGCCGTTCTCGCTCACCGGCCAGCCCAACGCCATGGGCGGGCGCGAGGTCGGGGGCTTGGCCAACATGCTGGCCGCCCACATGCACTTCGCACCCGAGGAGGTCGACAAGGTCCGCCGCTTCTGGAACGCGCCGAACCTCATCACCGGCGAGGGGATGAAGGCGGTGGCTTTGTTCGACGCGATCGCACGCGGCAAGATCAAGGCGCTCTGGGTGATGGGGACCAACCCGCTGGTCTCGATGCCGCAGGCCGACGTGATCAAGGACGCCCTGAAGGGCCTCGACCTGCTCGTCGTCTCAGAGGTGATGGCCGATTCCGACACCGCCAGCGCGACGGCCAAGAAGACCGTGCTGTTGCCGGCCCTCGCCTGGGGCGAGAAGGACGGCACCGTCACGAATTCCGAGCGCCGGATCACGCGCCAGCGCCGCTTCCTCAAGGCGCCGGGCGAAGCGCGGCCGGACTGGGCGGTGCTCGCCGACGTCGGGCGCCGCCTCGGCCACGGCGCCGCCTTCGGCTTCACCTCGGCGGCGGCGGTGTTCCGCCAGCATGCTGCGCTCTCGGCCTTCGAGAACAACGGCACCCGCGACTTCGACATCGGCGCACTCGCCGACATCGGCGACGCCGCCTACGAGACGAACCTGCCGGTGCAGTGGCCCCTGACGAAGCGCGGCGGCACGAAGGCGCGGCTGTTTTCGGACGGACGCTTCTTCACCTTCGACAAGCGCGCCCGCTTTGTCGCGGTGCAGGCGCCGGCGCTGGCCCAGGCCACGAGCGAAACGATGCCGTTCGTGCTGAACACCGGGCGCGTGCGCGACCACTGGCACACGATGACGCGGACGGGGAAGAGCCAGCGGCTCTCGGCCCACCGCCCGGTGCCCTTCGTCCAGGTCCACCCCCGCGACGCCACCGCCGCGAATCTCGCCGAGGGCGGCCTCGCTCGGGTCTCGACCGCGCACGGCGCGGCCGAGCTGGAGGTGATCGTCACCGAGGCGGTGGCGCCCGGCACCCTGTTCATGCCGATGCACTGGAACGATTCGAACGCCTCGATGGCCCGCGTCGGGGCGCTGGTCCGGGGCGTGCCCGATCCGCTTTCGGGCCAGCCTGAGCTGAAGGCGACGCCGGCGGCGATCGCGGCGGCCTCTTACCGTTCGCGGGGCTTCCTGCTCAGCCGCGACCCGGTGACGACGCCGGCCGGGTGGTGGTGGGCGCGGGCGGCGATCGGCGGCGGCTCGGGCCTGCAATTCGCCACGCGGGAGGGATCGCGGGAGGCCATGCTGCTGATGCGCGGCCTGTTCCAGGGGCTGGAGCTCGCCGAATACGCCGACCACGCCCGCGGCCGCTACCGCTGCGCGGTCTACGACGGCGAGCGCCTCGTCGCCTGCCTCGCGCTCGGTCCCGAGGCGGGCCGGCCCGACTGGGAGGCGGCCAAGGCCCTGTTCGCGGGGGCGGTGCCCGGCGCGGCCGAGCGCCGCGCCCTGCTCTCGGGCCGCGCCGCCACCGCCGGCGCTGGACCGGTGGTCTGCGCCTGCCACGGGGTCGGGCTCGACGTCATCACGGCGGCCATCACGGGCGGCGCGGGCTCCGTCGAGGCGGTGGGCGCAGCCTGCAAGGCCGGCACGAATTGCGGCTCGTGCATCCCTGAGATCCGCAAGCTGCTGCCCGAGGCGCTTGCGCGCGACGCCGCGTAGCATCAGGTTCGTCCGTGACCCAGACGAGATCCAAGCCGACCCTCATGAGCACGCCCCGCCAGCCGCGCGAGACCCGCGCCGGCCTCGAACCCCTCGCCGTCCTCCCGGTCTTCGTGCCGCTGCAGGGCAAGCGCGCGGTGCTGGCCGGCTCGAACGGCGGCGCGCCCTGGAAGGTGAAGCTGCTCGCCGCCGCCGGCGCCCACGTCGACGTCTACGCGGCGGAGCCGAGCGAAGAGATGCGAAGCGTGCCGGGCGAGGTCGTCGCCGGCAGCGTGACCCTACACGAGCGCGCCTGGGCGCCGGACGACTTGTGGGGCTCGGCCTTCTGCATCGGCGCGATGGATGACGAGGCCGAGTGCGTTGCCTTCGTCGCCGCCGCGCGCGGCACCGGCGCCATCGTCAACGCCGTCGACCGGCCGCATCTCTGCGACGTGAAGTTCGGCGCCATCGTCAACCGCTCGCCCTTGGTGGTCGGCATCTCGACGGAAGGCGCGGTGCCGGTCTTCGGGCAGACCGTGCGGGCGCGCATCGAAGCGATGCTGCCGCGCGGGTTTTCGCGCTGGGTCGCGGCGGCGCGGGACTGGCGCGAGGGTGTCACCGCGCGCTTCCACGGCTTTGCCGAGCGCCGCGGCTTCTGGGAACGGTTTTCGGATCTGGCCTTCGCCGAGCCGGACCGGGCGCCGACGGACGCGGACCTCGAACGGCTGCTCGCGCAGACCGAATCCGCGCCCAAGGGCGGGGCGGTGACGCTCGTCGGCGCCGGGCCGGGCGACGCCGAGCTGCTGACGTTGAAGGCGCTGCGTTCCTTACGCAACGCCGACGTGATCCTCTACGACGACCTCGTCGCCCCCGAGATCCTGGATTACGCCCGCCGCGAGGCGCGCACGATGCTGGTGGGCAAGACCGGCCATGGGCCGTCCTGCCGCCAGGACGACATCAACGCGCTGATGGTCTCGCTCGCCAAGTCCGGCAAGCAGGTGGTGCGCCTCAAGTCCGGCGACCCGCTGATCTTCGGCCGCGCCGGCGAGGAGATCGAGGCCTGCCGGCAGGCCGGCATCCCCGTCGCCGTGGTGCCGGGGATCAGCGCGGCGCAGGGTGCGGCGGCCTCCCTCGGCGTCTCGCTCACCCACCGCGACGCGGCGCGCCGCCTGCAATACGTCACCGGGCACGACCGCCGCGGCGCGCTGCCAGACGACCTGAACTGGGGGGCGCTTGCCGATCCCTCGGTCACCACCGTGGTCTACATGCCCAAGCGCACCCTGCGGGTGCTGCTGGAGCGCGCGGTCGCCGAAGGCCTCGCGCCCGCGACGCCGGCGCTCCTGACCTTCAACGCCACCCGCCCCGATCAGCAGGTTGTGACGGGCACGGCCTTCGACCTTGCCGACCGCGCGGACGCGGCAGGCCTGGACGGTCCGGCGATCCTGATGATCGGCGAAGCCCTGCGCCACACGAAGGCTTCGTCCGCCCTCGACGACGTGGCCTTGCCGACGCCGTTCGAAGCAGCGGGCTCCGTCGCGTCCTGACCGCGTTGGTCGAGGCCTCACGCGGTCGGCGCTTGATCGGCGCGCCGGCGTCCAGGCGGATGGCCGTGGCGGTGGATACCGAGGCCTGAGGCAAAGCGCCAGGGTCCTTAGAAGTGCCCCGACCTTGCCACCCGCGGCCGCCCATGCTGTTCCAGCGGCCTTCGCGAGAAGGTCACCTCCATGCGCCGCTCCCTCCTGCCCATCATCGCCTTCGTGCTCGGCTTCGTCGGGCTCACGGCCGCGGCCGTGTTCACGCTGATGCCGGAACGGACGGAGGTGGCGGCTTCGAGCGTCGGCGGGCCGTTCACGCTAGTGGATCAGGACGGGAAGGCGGTCACCGAGGCCGACTTCGCCGGCGCGACGCACCTCGTGTTCTTCGGCTTCACCCACTGCCCCGACATCTGCCCGACGACCCTGCAGCAGATCTCGGACGTGCTGGCGGCGCTCGGGCCGAAGGCCAAGGCAATGAAGGTCGCCTTCATCACCGTCGACCCGGATCGGGACACGCCGGCGAGCCTCAAGGCCTACCTGTCGAGCTTCGATCCGCGGATCACCGGGCTCACCGGCAGCCCGGCCCAGGTGGCGGCGTCCGTGAAGGCTTATCGCGCCTACAGCCGCAAGGTGCCGGGCAGGGACGGCGACTACACGATGGAGCACACCGCCCTGGTCTACGTGATGGACGGCAAGAACCGCTTCCTCGGCGCGCTCAACCTGATGCGCCCGGCCGACGAGACGGCGGCGGAACTGGCCAAGCGGATCTGATCGGCCGCCCCAGGCGGCCCGGCCTCACGCCGCCGGGCGTCGCGGACGCAGCACGCCGCTGCGCGAGGTGCGTGACAGCCCGTGCTCCGTCTTGTTCCACTGCGAGGGCGCGCGGACGAACTCGATCACCGCGAGCCACGCGGCGACGCTCACCAGGGCGAAGTAGAACGGCATCACCGGCACGAACCACAGGAGGTCCCACCAGCCCCGGCGGATGCATCCGAGCGCCGGCGGCAGGATCAGGGCCGTGATGCCTGACAGGAACAGGGTGATCGCGACGGCGATGGGGAGGTTGCGCCAAAACTCGGGTGCGACCGGAATCTCGAAGAGCAGGAAGTCGGCGCACGCCCAGACGAGGAAGACCGGGTAGACCAGCGCGGAGGCGACCGCGCCGGGAATCAGCGTCGCGGCGCAGAGCGTGTCGAGGCGCCCGAGGCGCCGATAGGTTTCGATGGGGTTGCGGCCGTGGGTGACGGTGGTCTGCAGGAACCCCTTCATCCAGCGGACGCGCTGGTGCAGTTAGGCCCGCAGCACGATCGGTGCCTCCTCGATCGTCGCGCTCGGCAGGTCGCCGACGTGGTAGCCGGCGCAGGCCAGCCGCATCCCGAGGTCGGCGTCCTCGGTGACGTTGCGCGCGTCCCAGCCGTGCAGCTCGCGCAGCACCGCGGTGCGGACGTGCATCGAGGTTCCCCCGAGCGGCATCGGCAGGTGCCAGTGCGCCAGCGCCGGGTTCAGCACGTCGAACAGGCCGGCATATTCCAGGGCGAAGCACCGGGCGATCCAGGAATCCTCCGGGTTGTCGATCACCAGGCGGCCCTGCAGGCAGGCGGTGCTGGCGGGCGCCCGCGCAAAGATCTCGGCGGCGAGGCGCAGCTGGCCCGGGTCGGGCACGTCCTCGGCGTCGTAGACCACGAGCAGCTCGCCGCGGGCGAGAGGCAGGGCGACGTTGAGCGCCCGCGGCTTCGTCCGCGGCCGGCCGTCGGGAACCGCGATCACCTCGAAGCGGGCGGGCAGCGGGATCCGCGCGAGGGCGGCGATAGTGCCGGCATCGTCCGCCTCGACGACGAACTTCAGGTCGAGCTTGGCCAACGGGTAGTCGAACCGGGCCAGCGCCGAGACGAGGCGCGGCACCACGCGGGCCTCGCGATAGAGCGCCACGAGGACGGTGTACGTCGGCAGGTCGCGGTCGTTCAAGGGCGCGACGACTGGTGGCGGCACGGTCGGGGAGGGGATGAACAGGGCTCCGACGCGGAACATCGCCATCGCCAGGAACAGCGTCTGCGCCGCCACGACGAGGATCAAGGCAAGGATCGGCGGCAGGGCCTCGAAGGCGAGAGTGCCGGCGCAGGCGATCAGGGCGGCGAGCGCCAGACCCGGCCCGAGCGGCCGGGTGCCGAAGGCCCAACCCGGCGCCTTCGCTTCCAGGTCGTCGGCGGCGTACTGGGCGATGGCTTTCGGCATCGCCGCGAACAGGGCCGCGCGCAGGCGCGTCGGGCTCGTCACCGCAGGCATCCGCCCGCGCGGACTGCGCCCGGCGAGCAGTTCGGCGATCTGCCGCCCGCGCGGCGCCAGCACCGCCGGGGCGCCCGCCCCCAGCACCAGCGGCGCCATGCCGAGCGACAGGCTGTCGGGGAAGCGCGCGCCCATGCCGAGCGGGATCGGCCCGTCGAGGTACTCGGCCTCGAGGGCTTGGGCGAGGGCCCGGTAATACGGTTCCTCGTCCATCAGCCCGGCGCGCAGAAGGGCGGTCGCCGCGTCGGTCCCGCTCGCCTCGGCCAAATCCGCGGCGCGACGCAGCAGCTCTGGATCGACGCCCGCGTCCGCCAGGAACGCGATCTCCGGCGGCAAAGCCGGTGGGCCGGGGGAGGGGCCGAGGAAGCGGAGGAACGACACGGGGCGCCGGCTGCCGTCGGCTCCAGGACGTGCTAAGGCGAGGACGTGAGCCGGACCCCCTCCCCATCGCGCCGTCGGCGCTCCGCGATCATAGGCGCGCGCGCTCAGGGTGCAAGGACGATGTCCTTTTCAAAGACTATTCTCTTAGCGCTCTTCGCCTGCGCCGCCGCGATGCCGCGGGCCGGCGCCCAGCCCGTTGCCGCCCCGCAAGCGCCCGCGGCGGTGACGGTGCCCAACTTCTGGAACCCGCGCAGCCGCGGCGAGCGGGTCGAGGCGCCGCAGACCGGCCGGGCCGTGCGCTTCCTGACCGACGACGAGTTCCCGCCGCTGCACTTCGCCGGCCCCGACGGGAACCCGACCGGCTTCGCGGTGGAGCTGGCCCGCGCCGTCTGCGAGAAGCTGGCGATCACCTGCACCGTGCAGGCCCGGCGCTTCGACACCCTCCTCGACGGCCTGACCGAGAAGCAGGGCGACGTCGTCGCCGCCGCGATCCCGCTGACGCCGACGCTGCGGGCGACGTTCGCCGCGACGCGGCCCTATTTCCGGTGGCCGGCGCGCTTCGCCGCCCGCGTCGACCGGGGCCTGCCGGTTCCCTCGGCGGGCGCGCTGGCGGGCAAGTCGGTGGCGGGCAAGTCGGTGGCGGTGGTCGGCGGCAGCGCCCACGCCGCCTACCTCCAGGCGTTCTTTCCCAAGGCCGAGGCGAAGCCGTTTTCCGACCTCGCCTCCGCCGAGGGCGCGGTGAAGCGCGGCGAGGCCGACTACGTCTTCGCCGACGGGCTCGGCCTCGCCCTCTGGGTCGGCGGCCTGGAGGCGGGCAATTGCTGCGCCCTGACCGGCGGCGACTACCTGGAGAACCGCTACTTCGGCGAAGGCATCGGGCTGATCACCCGACAGGAGGACGCGGCCCTGTCGCGGGCGCTGGACGACGCGCTCCAGCGGGTGTGGGACGACGGGAAGTACACCGAGCTGTACCTGCGGTTCTTCCCCGTGAGCCCGTTCTGATTCAGGGCCATCGCTCGAAAGCGCCGGCCCTGTGTTCCTGACGCCTCGATCGCCGGCGCCCGCCTCCGCGGGCTTGGGTTTGGGCTTGGGCTTGGGCTTGGGCTTGGGCTTGGGCTTGGGCTTGGGCTTGGGCTTTCGCTCCGCAGTGCGCTCTTCGCGCCCTGCGTTCCGGTCCTTTTCGGATTTCGCATCGCGGTAAACCGCACGAGAGCATTTTCAGTGATCTTTGCATCACCGAAAATATTCTCACTTGTTGCGGGATTGCATTTTCTTCACGCGAGCCGGCATCCCCCTCGCTCGAAAATGCTCTAGGGTGCCGCACCCGCAAAAACCCCATGTCACACGCGAAGCGTCTCGAAGCCCATGTCCGCGCCTCTCCACCTCGACCCCGACCTGATCGAGGCCGCAGCCCACGCCGCCGCCTGGCCGTTCGAGGAGGCGCGCAAGCTCGTGGCGCGGCTGGAGCGCCGGCCCAAGCACGAGGTGCTGTTCGAGACCGGCTACGGCCCGTCGGGCCTGCCGCATATCGGCACCTTCGGCGAGGTGGCGCGGACCTCGATGGTCCGCCACGCCTTCAGGGTCCTGACGAAGGACGCCGTGCCGACCCGGCTGATCGCGTTCTCCGACGACATGGACGGCCTGCGCAAGGTGCCCGAGAACGTGCCCGAGCGCGCGATGCTGGCCGGCCACCTCAACCAGCCGCTGACCCGGGTGCCCGATCCGTTCGGGACGCATGACAGCTTCGGCGCGCACAACAACGCGGAGCTGCGCCGCTTCCTCGACGCCTTCGGCTTCGACTACGAGTTCCGCTCGGCCACCGCGTGCTACCGCTCCGGTGCGTTCGACGAGGCCCTGATGCGGGTCGCGGAGCGCTACGACGCGGTGATGGCGATCATGCTGCCGTCGCTGCGCGCCGAGCGCTCGGCCTCGTACTCGCCGTTCCTGCCGCTTCACCCGGTGACGGGGGAAGTGATGCAGGTGGTGATCGACGCGGTGCATGCCGACAAGGGGACGCTCGCCTGGCGCGACCCGAAGACGGGCGAGGCCTACGAGACGCCGATCACCGGCGGCCACGCCAAGCTGCAATGGAAGCCCGACTGGGCGATGCGCTGGGTGGCGCTCGGCATCGACTACGAGATGGCGGGCAAGGACCTGATCGACTCGGTGAAGCTCTCCGGGCAGATCGCCCGGGCGCTCGGCGGCGAGCCGCCGGAAGGCTTCAACTACGAGCTGTTCCTCGACGAGAAGGGCCAGAAGATCTCGAAGTCGAAGGGCAACGGGCTCACGATCGACGACTGGCTCGCCTACGGCACGCCCGAGAGCCTGAGCCTGTTCATGTACAACAAGCCGCGCGAGGCCAAGCGGCTGTTCTTCGACGTGATCCCGCGGCACGTCGACGAGGTCCTGAACTTCTCCGAGCGCTACGCCGGGCAGGACGCCAAGCTGCGCCTGGGCAACCCGGTCTGGCACATCCATGCCGGAAACCCGCCCGCGCCGGAGCGGATCGGGGAGGGCGCGGAAGGCGGGGCCAAGGGCGGCGTGAGCTTCGCGATGCTGCTTAACCTCGTGGCGGTGGCCAACGCCGAGGAGCCGGGGGTGCTCTGGGGCTTCATCCGCCGCTATGCCGCCGACGTCGGACCCGACACCCATCCCGGCCTCGACCGGCTCGTCGGCCATGCGCTGGCGTACTTTCGCGATTTCGTGCGCCCGGCCAAGAGCTACCGCGCGCCGAGCCCGGAGGAGCGCGCAGCCCTCGAGGACCTCTCCGCGTCGCTCGCCGAGCACGACGGCTCGACCGATCCGGAAGGCCTCCAGGCGGTGGTCTACGAGGTCGGCCGGCGGCATTTCCCGGACCTGTCGGGCAAGGGCAAGAGCCCGGACGGGCGGCCCGGCGTGTCGCAGGCGTGGTTCACCACGATCTACAACGTGCTGTTCGGCGAGGCCCGCGGCCCGCGCTTCGGCTCGTTCGTGGCGCTCTACGGCGTGGCCGAGACCCGCGCCCTGATCGAGAAGGCGCTGTCGGGGGACCTGCTCGCCGAGCACGCGGCGTTCAAGGCGGACCGGGCGGCGAAATCCACCTGAGGAAGACTGCCCTTCGCCGCGGCCGGACGCAGGGTCCCCGCAGCGCTCACGCGTTCGGCACCGCCACCTTCTGGCGCAACCCCGCGATCACCGCGCGCAGGATGTCGGCGCCCGCCTCGGCGCCGGCCTGGGGACCCATGTCGCCGCGCACCGCGTAGATGCGCTCGTGGACGAAGGCGAGCTTGGCGATCACCGCGGGCGTCAGGCGGAACGGGTAGAGGTCCGGCTGGCCCATGCTGCGCGAGAGCGAGTTCACCGCGTAGGTGAGGGGCAGCCACGCCGCGATCAGCTTGTCGAGGTCGGGGGTGCGATAGGGGTCGAAGTCGATCACCACCGGCTCGCTCGGCCCCCGGCGCAGCTGCGGCCGCAGCTGCAGCGCGAAGGTGGATGCGGTCTCCACCGTGTCGACGATGTGCAGGTAGTGCGCCCAGGTCTCGGCGAAGTCCTCCCACGGGTGGCTGGTGGCGTAGGCCGAGACGTAGGATTCCTCCCAATCGCTCGGGGCGCCGTGGGCGTAGTGGGTCTGCAGGGCGCCGACGTAGTTCAGGCTCTCGTCGCCGAACAAGTTGCGGAACGTCCACAGGTGCGGGCTGTTCTGGACGAGCAGGTACCAGAAGTAATGCCCGATCTCGTGACGGAAGTGCCCGAGCAGGGTGCGGTAATGCTCGCCGAAGCGGATCCGGCGCCGCTCGCGCTCGACGTCGTCGGCCTCGGCGATGTTCATGCTGATCAGGCCGTTGAGGTGGCCCGTCAGCACCGGCGGCCCGATCAGGAAGCTCTCGGACGGGTCGACGAGGAAGTCGAAGGCGAGCCCGTCGGTGTAGGCGGCCCGCGTCGCCAGCGGCAGGTCGAGGCGCAGCAGCGAGTAGAACAGCCGGTGCTTGGCCGCCTCCACCTGGCGCCAGCGGGTCAGGTTCCAGGCGAGCGTCAGGTCGGGCACCACGCGGTTGTGGCGACAGGTGACGCAGAACGTCTCGGGCGCGTCGTCCGGGACGAGCCAGTTGCAGGCCGCGTGCCGGGCGTTGGCGCAGAACCGGTAGCGCGGCCCGGGGCGTGCGTAGGCGTGGAAGGTCTGCGCCGCGCCCGAGCCCGGATGGGCCGATTGCCCGGACGGCTCCAGCGCCGAGATCTCGTGCACCTCGCAGACGTAGCCGAGGCGCCGCTGGCAGCTGTCGCAGGCCGTGCTCTCGAACGTGAGCGGCTGGTCGCAGGCTTGGCACTGGAAGATCTTCATGGCGGGTCCCGGCGCCCGAGGCGGGCAAGCACCCTGTCGTCGAAGGCGTCGTCGGCAGATGTCGGCGAGCGCAGGCAGGCGGCCCGCCCTCGCCGCATCAAACGGGCTTGCCCGGCAAAGTTCCCCGGGCGGGCGAAGGGGTGGGCGGAGCGGAATTCACGCGGCGCGCCGCAGGGAGCCGGAGGCCGCATGGAAATTGCTTGCCTCCCCCCCTTTGCCGCATAAGGCGAAGACGAGGGCACCGCCGGATTCGGTCCGGCCGCCACCTGCTTCGCCCAGACGAGAGTGCCCGTGTCGATCAAAGCCGCCCTGCACCACGTCACCCACTACACCTACGACCGGCCGATCGCGCTCGGTCCCCAGGTGATCCGCCTGCGGCCGGCGCCGCATGCCCGCACGAAGATCCCCTCCTACACCCTCAAGGTGACCCCGGAGAACCACTTCGTGAACTGGCAGCAGGACCCGAACGGGAACTGGCTCGCCCGGCTGGTCTTCCCGGAGAAGACCAGCGAGCTGAAGATCGAGGTCGACCTCACCGCCGACATGTCGGTGATCAACCCGTTCGACTTCTTCGTCGAGGACTACGCGCAGACGCGCCCCTTCGCCTACGCCCCGGACCTCGTCGCCGAGCTCGCGCCCTACCGCGTCCTCGACGACGCGCAGGGGCCCGAGATCGACGACTTCCTGACGCGCCTGCCGGCCGAGCCGAACACCGTGCTGTTCCTCGTGGCGCTGAACGCGCAGATCAGCCGCGAGGTCGCCTACGGCGTCCGCATGGAGCCGGGCGTCCAGACGCCGGCCGAGACCCTGACCCTGAAGAGCGGCTCGTGCCGCGATTCCGGCTGGCTCCTCGTCCAGGTGCTGCGCCGGATCGGCTTCGCCGCCCGCTTCGTCTCGGGCTACCTGATCCAGCTCGTGCCCGACACCACCGCGGTCGACGGGCCCGAGGGCACCAAGACCGACTTCACCGATCTGCACGCCTGGGCCGAGGTCTACCTGCCGGGAGCGGGCTGGATCGGCCTCGACGCCACCTCCGGCCTGCTCTGCGGGGAAGGGCACATCCCGCTCGCCGCCACCCCGCACTACCATTCGGCTGCGCCGATCTCGGGGCTGGCCGAGCCGGCCAAGGTCGAGTTCGGCTTCGAGATGACCGTGACCCGGGTCGAGGAGAGCCCGCGGATCACCAAGCCGTTCTCGGACGCGGTCTGGGCCGCCATGGACGCGCTCGGCGACCGGGTCGACGCCGACCTCGTCGCCCAGGACGTGCGCCTGACCATGGGCGGCGAGCCGACCTTCGTCTCGATCGACGACTTCGAGGCGCCCGAGTGGAACATCGCCGCCGTCGGCCCGTCGAAGCGGGGGCTGGCCGACCAGCTGATCCGGCGCCTGCGCGACCGCTTCGCGCCGGGCGGCATGCTGCATTACGGCCAGGGCAAGTGGTATCCGGGCGAGAGCCTGCCGCGCTGGGCCTTCGCGCTCTACTGGCGCCGCGACGGCCGCCCGATCTGGCGCGACGCCGACCTGATCGCGCGGGAGGACGCCCCGAAGTCGGCCGACGCCGACGCCGCGCGCAAGCTGATCGACGCGGTCGCCGGGCATTTCGGCCTGGGCGACTACGTGATGCCGGCCTACGAGGACCCGGCGCACTGGGAGGAGAAGACCGCCGAGCTTCCCGTCAACGTGACGACGCAGGAGGCCAAGAGCGGCTCGGTGGAGTTCGATTCGCGCATCAGCCGCGTCTACGAGCGGGGGCTCGGCAATCCGGCCGGCTTCGTCCTGCCGCTCGCGAGCCTGCCCACCGGCAAGGACGGCGATTCCGACCGGGTCTGGATCTCGGAGGCCTGGGCCTTCCGGCGGGGCCAGGCCTTCCTGGTGCCCGGCGACTCGCCGCTCGGCTTCCGCCTGCCGCTCGGCTCGCTCCCGCACGTGCCGCCGGAGCACTACCCCTATTACCAGCCGCAGGACCCGCTGGAGCCGCGCGATCCCCTGCCCGAGGGACATCCGGGCGAGGGACATCCGGGCGAGGGGCCGGGCAAGGAGGCAGGGAAGGCGACCGTCAACGGCGGCGGCATCACCGGCGTCGCGGTGCGCACCGCGCTCGCCGTCGAGCCGCGCGACGGGACGCTGCGGGTGTTCATGCCCCCGACCCAGCGCGCCGACGAGTACCTCGAGCTGATCGGCGTGCTCGAGGCGGCGGCGGACAAGCTCGGGCTCGCGATCCACGTCGAGGGCTACGAGCCGCCCTTCGACCCGCGCCTCAACGTCATCAAGGTCACCCCCGACCCGGGCGTGATCGAGATCAACGTCCACCCGGCGACCTCCTGGCGCGAGGCGGTGGCGATCACCACCGACCTCTACGCCGACGCGCGGCAGACGCGGCTCGGCGCGGAAAAGTTCATGGTGGACGGGCGCCACACCGGGACGGGCGGCGGCAACCACGTGGTGATGGGCGGCGCGACGCCCGACGACTCGCCGTTCCTGCGCCGGCCCGACCTCCTGAAGAGCCTGGTGCTGTACTGGCAGCGCCACCCGGCGCTCTCGTACCTGTTCTCGGGCCTCTACATCGGCCCGACGAGCCAGGCCCCGCGCATGGACGAGGCCCGCCACGACGGCCTCTACGAGCTGGAGATCGCGCTGGCGCAGGTGCCGGGGCCGGACGAGCCCAACATCCCGCGCTGGCTCGTCGACCGGGTGTTCCGCAACATCCTCGTGGACGTCACCGGCAACACCCACCGCTCCGAGATCTGCATCGACAAGCTGTACTCGCCCGACGGGCCGACCGGGCGGCTCGGCCTGCTCGAGTTCCGCGCCTTCGAGATGCCGCCGGACCCGCGCATGAGCCTCGCGCAGCAATTGCTGCTGCGGGCGCTGGTGGCGTGGCTGTGGCGCGAGCCGCAGGTCGGCGGCTGTGTCCGCTGGGGCACGGGCCTGCACGATCGCTTCATGCTCCCGCATTTCCTCTGGGCCGACTTCCTCGACGTGCTGGAGGATCTGCGGGCCGCGGGCTACGACTTCGACCCCACGGCCTTCGAGGCGCAGGCCGCGTTCCGCTTCCCCGTCTTCGGCCGGGTCGAGCATGGCGGCGTGAAGCTCGAGCTCCGTCAGGCGCTGGAACCGTGGCACGTGATGGGCGAGGAGGGGACCAGTGCCGGCACCGTCCGCTTCGTCGACAGCTCGGTGGAGCGCCTGCAGGTCAAGGTCGAGGGCTTCGTGCCCGGCCGCCACGTCATCGCCTGCAACGGCCGGCGCCTGCCGATGACCGGCACCGGCACGAACGGCGAAGCGGTGGCGGCCCTGCGGTTCAAGGCGTGGCAGCCGGCCTCGTCGCTGCACCCGACGATCCCCGCCCACTCGCCGCTGACCTTCGACATCCTCGACAGCTGGAGCGGGCGCTCGCTCGGCGGTTGCCGCTATCACGTCGCCCATCCGGGCGGGCGCAACTACGAGACCCATCCGGTCAACACCTACGAGGCGGAGGGGCGGCGGCTGGCCCGCTTCCAGGCCCACGGCCACACGCCGGGCAAGGTCGCGATGCCGGCGCCCGAGACCAACCCCGAATTCCCCCACACCCTCGACCTGAGAACGCCGAAACCGACATGAGCTCGACGCTGGGGGCGGCACAGGTCACGGCGGGGTATCAGGCGGCGACCGGGCCGGACGCGGCGGACGAGCCCGACCGGCTCGCCCGCTGGACCGACGGCTATCGGCCCGAGCCCGGACGCCCGGACGAGTACCGCGACGCCGACGGTCGCCCGCGCGGCGCGTGGCCCCGGCTGCTGGAACGGCTCGCGCGGCTCTCCGAGCCCGAGATCATGGCCCGCTTCGTCTCGGCCGAGCGCCACATCCGCGACACCGGCATCTCGTTCCGCATTTACGGCGACCAGCGCGAGCATGCCTGGCCGCTGGGCTCGCTGCCGCTGGTGATCGAGGCGGCCGAGTGGCGGAGCTTGAGCGCCGGGCTGATCCAGCGGGCCGAGCTGATGGAGGCGGTCCTCGCCGACGTCTACGGGCCGGGCCGCCTCGTCGCCGACGGCCTGCTGCCCGCGGCCGTGGTCGCCGGCAGCCCCGAGTTCCTGCGCCCGCTGCAGGGGGTCTCGCCCCCCGGCGGGCGCTGGCTCAAGCTCTACGCCGCCGACATCGGCCGCGGGCCGGACGGGGCGTGGCGGGTGCTGGCCGACCGGACGCAGGCGCCCTCCGGCCTCGGCTACGCCCTGGAGAACCGGATGGTGCTCGGCCGCACCTTCCCGGACGTGCTCGAAAGCCTGCAGGTCGAGCGCTTCCCCGCCTTCTTCCAGGCGTTCCGCGAGGGCCTGGCGTCCGGCGCCGCGCGCTCGGACCCGCGCATCTGCCTGCTGACGTCGGGTCCCTACAGCAGCACCTACGTCGAGCAGGCCGCGCTCGCGCGCTATCTCGGCCTGATGCTCGTGGAGGGCGACGACCTCGTCATGCAGGACGGGTGCCTGCACGTGCGCACCGTCTCCGGCCTGAAGCGGGCCGACGCGGTCTGGCGCCGGATCGACGGCGACTTCCTCGATCCGCTGGAACTCAACCCGGCCTCGCGGCTCGGCATCCCCGGGGTGATCGAGGCCTTGCGCAACGGCAGCCTGGTGATGGCCAACATGCCGGGCTCCGGCGTGGTCGAGTCGGCGGCCCTCAGCCCCTATCTCGACGGCATCGCCCAGCGCCTCCTCGGCGAGGGCCTGAAGCTGAAGAGCCCGCCGGCCTGGTGGTGCGGCGATCCCGCCGGGCTCGCCCACGTCCGGGACAACCTCGACGCGATGACGCTGCGCCCGGCCGCCACGCCGCAGCGCGGGGCGGGGCGCGACGCGATCCTCGGGCCGCAGGCGCTCGCGGCCGAACGCGAGCGGGTGCTCGCGGCCTTCCGGGACCGGCCGTTCGACTTCGTGGGCCAGGACCTCGGCCCGCTCTCGACCATGCCGGCCTGGGAGCGGACCGACCGGGGCCTGCACCTCGTCCCCCGCCCCTTCGCGCTCCGCGTCTTCGCGGCCCGCACCCCCGACGGCTGGCGGGTCATGCCGGGCGGCTTCTGTCGCGTCTCAGAACGCGAGAACGTCGACCCGATCGAGATGCGCCTCGGCATCCGCTCGGCCGACGTCTGGATCCTCTCCGAGAACCCGGTCGACGTCCGGCATCTCGGGCAGCAGGCCACGCCGCGGGTGCGGCGCATCTCCGGTCACCTGCCCTCGCGGGCGGCCGACAGCCTGTTCTGGTTCGGCCGCTACGTCGAGCGCGCGGAGGCGGTGATCCGCCTGACGCTGGCGCATCTGCGCAGCGTGGGCGACGCCGTCGTCACCGACATCTCGGGCGACACCGAGGCCCCCACCGCCTTGCGCATCCGCGCGCTGCTGGAGGAATGGGGCGCGACCCGGTCCGCTGACATGCCGACCGCGGCGCTGGCGCAGGAGGCCCTGGTCGGGCGCGAGGTGCACGGCTCGGCCCGCGCCCACGTGATCTCGGCGCGCACCAACGCGGCGACCCTGCGCGCCCGGCTCTCGGGCGAGGCGTGGCGGGTGCTCGCCGACCTGATCGACCTGCTCTCCCTCGACGCCGCCCGCGCGTTCACCGAATCGCAGCTGCTCGGGCGGGCCGAGCGGGCGCTGAGCCACATCGCGGCGCTCTCCGGGCTGACGCACGAGAACATGAACCGCGCCGCCGGATGGCACTTCGTCGACCTCGGGCGGCGGATCGAGCGGGCGATCAACACCAGCGCCTTCACCCTGGCCTTCGCCCACGACGAGGCCGGGGCCGACTGCCTCGGCGTGCTGCTGTCGCTCACCGATTCGCAGGTCACCTACGGCGCGCGCTACATGCAGGGCGTGGCCCTCGACCCCGTGCGCGACATGGTGCTCCTCGACCCCTACAACCCGCGCTCGGTCGCCTTCCAGGCGGAGGCGATCGGCCGGCACCTGGCCGAGCTGCCGGCGCTTTCGGCCGACGGCATCCCCGAGCCGCATTGCCGGCTGGCCGCACGGATCGTGGCGGCGCTGCGCAGCGGTGAGGCCGCCGACTTCGACGTCGTCGGGCTGACGCGGATCGAGGACGACCTGGAGCGGCTCGCCGACACCATCGCCGGCCGCTACTTCCCCAACGGACCCCACGCCCTGCGGCCCGAGAAGCTGGCGGGGCTGGCGTGATCTACACGCTGCGCCACGTCACCACCTACACCTACGCGAAGCCCGTGAGCTTCGCGCGCTGCTCGCTGCGCCTGAAGCCCGCCGAGGGCGAGGGCCAGTCGGTGATCGAGAGCGTGGTGACGATCGACCCGAGCCCGGCCACCGCGGTGATCCGGCGCGACACGTTCGGCATCGAGACCGTGGGCATCACCCTGGACGCGCCGCACACCCGGTTCCGGGTCGAGGCGCTGTCGAAGGTGCGGGTCGAGCGCGCGCCGCCGCCCGCCCCCGAATCCGGCCGCGGCTGGGAGGCGGCGCGGACGGCCGCGATCGCGTCCCGCGACCTCGGGGCCGACGCGCCGGTCCACTTCCTGTTCCCCAGCGCCCGGGTGCCGCTGCTGCCCGACGTGACCGACTATGCGCGAAAGAGCTTCTCGCCCGGGCGCAGCGCCTACGGCGCCGCCTTCGACCTGATGACGCGCATCCGCGCCGACTTCCGCTTCGACGCGAAGGCCACGGACGTGCACACGCCGCTTTCAGAGGCCTTCGCGCTGCGCGCCGGGGTCTGCCAGGATTTCGCCCACGTAATGATCGCGGGCCTGCGCGGGATGGGGCTGCCGGCGGCCTATGTCAGCGGGTATCTCCGGACGATCCCGCCGGCCGGCCGGCCACGCCTGCGCGGCGCCGACGCGAGCCACGCCTGGGTCGCGGTCTGGTGCGGCGACGGCTGGCTCGGCCTCGATCCGACCAACGGCATCGGCGTGCGCGACGACCACATCGTCGTGGCCCGCGGGCGCGACTACGGCGACGTCGCCCCGATCGACGGCATCGTCAGCGGCTCGGGCAAGCAGAAGCTCAAGGTCGAGGTCGACGTGATCCCGCAGGACGAGGCGGAGGCGCTGGCCCTCGTCGGCTGAGCGCCGCCCGCCGTCAGCGGCCCGGTTCGATCTGGAGCGTGAAGCGCTGGCGCGGGTCGCGCCGGAACGACAGCAGGTCGGACGCCGCCGCGAGATGCGCGCGCAGCCTCGGCAGCGCGTCGGCGAGACGTGGATGCGCGGGCAGCATGCGCATCCGTGCAGCCAGGCCCGCGAACGCCGCGGCCGCCCGGCCGCCGAACGTGGCCGCCGCACGACCCGCCACACCATCAGCCACTTGGCCGCGCAGGCCCGAGCGCGGACGCCCGGCGCCCGCGCGCTCCGGCGCCGCGACGGGGACGTAGAGCGCCTCGAAGAACGACAGGTCGAGGATGCTGGCGCCGTCCGCGTCGGTGACCGCCATCACGGCGTTCAGCAGGCGCGGCTCGCCGCCGTGCTGGACGACGAGGCGGCGGATGATGGTGCGCGCCACCGCGCGCGCCTCCTCGGCGTCCTGGACGAGCTGCCCGGTGCGTTCCGGCAGGAAGGCGTCGTCGAGGCGGATGTTGAAGTATGCGTGGATCATGATCGAACGCCCCGTTCCTCAGGTTGCGTGGGCCGGCGGACCTCCGACGACGGTCGATGGCAAGTCTCATGGGTCGGGACCCATGAGGTCCGGCGGATTGCCGCCGCCCCGCAATCGCGGGGGCCAGCCCTCGATGAGGCGGGCTCATCGCGAGGGCTGGTGTCAGGCGGCCTGGGCGCCGGGGTCGGCGGCGTCTGCCGCCGGGATGAGCCGCGGATGGAAGGCGTCGGCCAAGCGTTCGAGGCGGTGGGCCATGTCCCGCACCTCGTTGAGGGCGATGGACTTCTGGCCTTCCTTCACGGCGCGCGTGATGTCGCTGATCTGCGTCGTCGCGATGCGCTTCAGCTCGGTCGCGAGCTGGTCCTTGGTCATCATCGGTCCGGGTTCCGGTGCTGGTCGGGGGACACCGTGGCGCGGCGTCCGTTACCAGTCGGTTTCCCATCCTCCGAGGTCGCCGGAAGAGCGGTGGACAAGTCAGTCAGGAACGAATCCGGCGGCCGGACGCGACGCGCCGCCGGCCCCTTCGGACCGGCGGCGGACGCGGCACCGGCCGGGCGCGCGGGATCAGACCAAATCCGGTCGATCCCTTCGGGATGGCGGATTCGGGCTTCGCTCAAGCGCCGCGCGGGCTTGCCTGACACGGCCTCCGCTTCGATCAAGCGAAAGGCCGTGTCAGGCCGTGGGGTGCTGCGTCGCGAGGCGCTCGGCGAGGCCGAAGCCGACCCGGACGAGGAGGGCCTCGAGGGTCGCCTTCATCTCCGGCGTGCCGGCTTCCTCGATCAGGCCGTGCGCCTCGATGCAGATCTCGGCGAGGCGCTCCATCGGGTTGTCGGGCTCGGTGGGGGCGGGAAGGGTCTGGCGGGGCATCGGTACGTTCGCGTGTTGGCGTCTGTCGGGGGTCCGGCGGCGGCGCCGCCGGAGCGGACGGGTCTCAGCTGGCCAGGCGCTGGGGCAGGGCGGGCCGGGCGGTGAGCACGGAGGCGGCGTCGCCCCGGGTCTCGCGCAGGCGCCGGAGCGTGCGCACGTCGAAGGCCGCGACCACGGCGAGGGTGTCCTCGCCGGCGATCCGGCAGGGCAGGCCGAGGGGCGTCACCCGGAAATGCAGCTGCACGAGGCGCAGCAGCCAGAGCGGGTTCATCTCGATGACGATCGACTCGATGCCGCTCTCCAGGCCCCACTCGACGATGCCGGCGAGCAGCGCGCTGCCGACCGGGCTCAAGATGCGGCCGCGGTCGCGCACGTCCCGCTGCACGGCGTAGCGGGTCCACTCCCAGACCCGGGCGCTGCGCGGCGCCTCGACCTCGCAGAGCTCCGGCAGCACCTCGGTGAGCAGGTAGGGGCGGGTGGTCGGCAGCATGCGCTGGTAGCCGACGACGCGGTCCTCCTGCATCGCCAGCATGTGGACGGCGTGGCCGTCGTCGAACTGGTCGATCTCGCGTCCGTCGGGCTTGGCGAGGTCGTGCCAGCCCTTCTCTTCGACGAAGACTTGGTGCCGCAGGCGATAGGCCTGCTCCATGGCATCGCGGTAACGATCGACGTTCTCAGGGGTGACGATATGGATCAAGACGGCCTCCATTGATTGGCCGTCAGTATCGTTCCTAAGTATTTCTCCGAAAGTACGCGTTCGCGTACTATTCTGCACTTAAAATTGGCGCAGCTTGACTGGATTTTATCAATCCGTCCGCGTTTGCGGTCGGCCGCCCCGCCACCTCGCCGGCAGCCGTTTTCGAGAAACCGGTATCCGATACGAGGGCTTGCTGCGCCTACTTCAGCAACCCGCGACGAAACCCTTCCGCGACCGCGTGCGTCCGGCTTGCGGTGCCGAGCTTGGTCCGGATCGAGCGCAGGTGCTTCTCGGCGCCGTGCTCGGAGATCGACATCAGCTCGCCGATCTCCCACTCGGTCTTGCCGTCGGCGGCCCATTGCAGGGCCTCGCGCTCGCGCGGGGTCAGCCGGACCTCCGGCCGCGGCGGTCCTTCGCCGAGCGCGATCGACCGGCCGAAGGCGTAGCTCGCCACGAGCTGCAGCATGCCGCGCAGCTCCGGCGACGGGTCGAACCGCTCGGCACCGAAGCTGAACCCCGCGACGCGCCCGTCGAGGGTGATCAGCGGCACGGTGAAGCCCTGGCGCAGGCGGAAGTCGCCGGCCTCGTCCATCACCCGCCGGGCGGCGGCGTCGGCGCGGTAGGCCGGCTCGATGTCGGACCAGCGGAACGGGGTCAGGTCGGCGGTCAGGCGGCGGATGGTCGGATCGCGGAAGAGGTGGCCGGCCTTGAAGTAGCGCTCGGTCCACCCGGGCGGCGTGCTGTCGAGCAGGACGTGGGCTGCCTGGTCGCGACGGCTGGTGCCGGGGATCGGGATGATGCCGGCGAACGTGCTCTCGACGCCGAGCTTGGACACCGCGTCGAGCAGCGTGCGGTCCAACGCGTCGACCGAGCCGGCCCGGTCGAAGGCCTGGAAAAGGCCGTAGGTGACGTCGAGGGCCTTCGTGATCATGCGTTGCGCAGCCCTTTCGCAGGAGCCGTACGACGGAGCCGGCCGTCGCCCGCCGGTCGCGGACGCGACGGATATCGCGTCCGGCGGCTGGACAGACACCATCCTGCCCTGTTTATAGAGTCCTGTAAGTTTATTCTAGGTTGCATAACGAGACCGTGGCGTAAGGAGCCCACCGTGGAGGACGGCCGGAACGACGGATCGGATCGATCCGAACGGGCGCAGATCCTGCTGGGCAAGATCGCGGAACTGCTTCGCGTCGACACGGCGTTCTTCCTCGGCCCGCGCACCGGCGTCCAGGCCTCCGATCCGGACCCTGCCGAATTGCTGCGGCTGTTCCAATCCATCGGCGACGCGGAGCTCCGCCGCTCGGTGATCGCCATGCTGAAGGACCTCGAGGCGAAGGACGACACCCGCCGCGATTCCTGAGGGTGCGACGCCCCGCGTCCTCGCGCCCGCTTGCCCCCGGACGGGCGCGGACGATCTCTGGACGACGTGTCCCACATCTTCGAGGCCTGCGTGCTCAGAATTTCGATCCCGTCCCGAGCGGTCGCTCGCCCGCATGCGCGCCTCTCCGTTCCCCGCTTCGCCACCCCCCACCTCGCCATCGCCTACCTCGCCATCCCCTACCTCGCCTTGCCCCTGCTCGCGCTCGCGCTCGGGGCCGCGCCGGCGGCGGCGATCGAGGGCGGCGCCGCGGGGCGGGCGGGCGACGCGCTCGCGCAGGCCACCGTCGGGCTCGGCACCGTGACCGACCCCGGGGACGGCCTGCACCTCTCGCGCTGCACCGGCGTCCTGATCGCCCCGGACCTGATCCTCACGGCGGCCCATTGCGTCAACGGCGATCCGCTCGGCTCGCTCGTCGTGTTCTTCCGCGGCAGCGAGCCGGTGAAGCCGGTCCGCACCGCCCGCGTGACCGCGCGCTACAGCCCCGACCCTGGGCAGATGACCTCGAACGTGGTCGACGTCGACCTGAACGCCCTGTCGCTCGACCTCGCCGTCCTGCGCCTCGCCGAGCCGGTGCGCGACCGCGTGCCGGTGCCGCTCGCCACCGATCCGAGCCGGGTGCCCCGCAGCCTGCGCGTCGCCGGGACCGGCGTGTCCGGCCGCACGGTCGGCCGGCTGCGCACGGTCGGCCTGACGCCCGTCGCGGCGTCGAGCACCGGGCTGACGGTCGCCCGCGTGAACGGCGGCCGCGTCTGCTTCGGCGATTCCGGCGGACCCGTGGTCGGGCAGGACCGGCGCGGCCTGTTCGTCTGGGGCGTGGCCAGCGCGGTGCTCTCGCGCCAGGCGCCGTGCGGGAACCTCGTCGTGATCGCCCCGGCGGCGCAGGTCTTCACCAGCCCCGGGATGCGCTGACGCGGCCGTCGCGGTTTTTCGGGCCGCCCATGCAACGGCGGCCCGGCAGCGTCGTTGACCCGGCATTACGTCGTCCTGCGTCGCCCGCGTTCCTGCGTCGCCCTCGTGCCGCCACCTCGGGTCTGGCGGCCCTGCCGAATTCCGCCGTCCTCGATCGCGCGGGTGCCCCATGCTCTACGAACGCCTGCTCGACCTCGCCCCGGGCGCGCGGCTCGAACGCCGCCTCGCCGAGCGCGTCGCCGCCCGGCTCGTGATCGGGCTTCTCCTCGGCCTTCCCCTCTGCGCGGTCGCCGCCTTCGTCCTCGTCGCCGGCGCGGTCCACGCGGTCTTCGCCGCGATCTGGGATGCGGGACGGGTCGCGGGCCTGCGCCTCCGGGACGGGTTCGAAGCCGTCTCGCCGCGCTGAAGCCGGACGCAGGCCGTCCCACCGGGAACGCCCGGTCGCATCCGGGGTTGGTAGCCGCGCCGCGGTGGTGCGCGTTTGCCTGGCGCCCTTGCCGGCCCCTCTGACTGGACGACGGCTCCCCTCGATGCAGGATCGCACCTCCGAGAGCACACCCGCGAGCACCTTGGCGCTGACCCTCGGGATGCTGCGCGAGTCGAGCCGCCTCGTCGGGCGCACGCTCGACCTCGCGCGGACCGAAATCGACGGCAACATCCGCGCACTGATCGGCCTGCTCGCGCTTCTGGGAACGATCGTCGTGCTGCTCGTCGCGGCGTTCTTCGTCTTCCTCGACGCGATGGTGAAGGCGCTCACGGTGCTCATCGGCTCCGAGGTCGTGGCGGCGCTCGTCGTCGCGAGCCCGTTCCTGGTCGCCGCGGGGCTGCTGGCGGCCCTCGGCCTGCGCCGGATCGCCCGCGCCACCCGGATCGTGCCTCCGAAGGTACGCGGGCAGGCGGCGCTCGCGACCGGTTCCTGACGGGACGCGGCGGGCAAGCCCTTCGGGCCGCCGGGATTCGGCGCGTCGTCGGGGGATGCGGCGGCCGCCGGCCTCGACAAATCCGGCGCGCTGCGCTTCGTGGATGTACCGCGACGCCCGGACGCCCCTCCGCCATGAAACCGATCCTGCCATCAGCCGTCCTGATCCTCGGCTGCATCGCCGTCGCGTCGGCGCAGGCGCCGAAGCCGCGGAGTTCCGACTTCTTCGCGCGCGACGCCGAAGAGCGGCCCGCCAAGCCGAGGGCGTCCGAGTTCTTCTCCCGCGGCGACGCGCCCGCGCCCGCCATCTCCGCCCTCGGTGCCGACGGCCTCGTCGCCGAGGGCGTCCGCCACGTCTCCGGCGCGATGACGCTCACCGCGCCCCGCATCGAGGTGCGCGGCACGTCCCTGACGCGCGAGGACGTCGCCCGGCTCCTCGACCCCGCCGCGCCCGGCGACCTGCGCGAGCGCCTCGCGGCGATGAAGGCCCGCGAGATCGTGGTGCCGGACCTCGCGATCACGCTCGGCTCGGCCGTCGCCAGCCTGAAGGACCTTCGCCTGTCGGATGTCGGCGACGGCCGGATCGGTGCGGTCGTGGTCGGGCCGGGATCGGTCGCCCTCGGGGAGGGCGCAACGCCCGCCCGCGCCGCGTTCGCGCGGTTCGAGACGGCCGGGGTCGACGTCGACCACCTGCTCGCCCCGCTCCTGCCGCACCCGGTGGACGACGCGAGCGCCCTGAAGGCGGCGTTCGTCGGCGCGGCGCTCGACGGCATCGCGCTGACGAGCCCGGACGGCGACGTCGTCCGGATCGCACGGGTCGTCGGGCGCGACGCCCGCAGCCGCCGCACCGCCGCCGGCCTCGGCGCGACCTTCGACCGGATCGCGGCAGGCCTCGACAAGGCGGCCGACGCCGGCGCGAGCGCCCGCGGGCTGGCGGCCGCGGCCGACCTCCTCGGCGCGTTCCAGGTCGGCAACCTGGAGGCGGTCGGCCTCGACTACGCGGACCCGCACGGGACGACCGGACGGATCGCGCGGATCGGGCTCGCCGCCGCGGCCGGTGCGCCGGGAAGCGTTCGGCTCGACGGATTCGAGACCGCCGGCCCGGATCTCACGGCGCGCGTCGCCTCCGTCGCGGTCGAGGACGTCTCGCTGCGCAGCCTGATCGACGGGATGGCGGCGGCGGCCGCGACCGGTTCCCGGGTCGGCCCGGCGGAGGCCCGGCGCTTCGTGCCCCAGGTCGGCGCGATCCGGCTCGGCCGCATCGAGGTCGCGAAGTCTGGATCCAAGGACGGCTCCAAGGACGGCTCCAAGGACGGCTCCAAGGATGGCTCCAAGGACGGCACGACAGGCGGTGAAGGCGCCGGCGCGGCAGCCTTCGCCCTCGACGGCCTCGAGCTCGTGACCTCCGACCTCGTCGAGGGCGTGCCGACGCGGCTTCGCTTCGCGATGCGCGACCTGTCCGTGCCGGCGGCCTTCGTGTCCGGGCAGGATTCGTCCGGCCAGCTCGCCGCCCTCGGCTACACCGCCATCGCCACCAGCGTCAGGGCCGACCTCGCCTGGAGCGAGGCGAGCCGGCAGCTCGCCGTGCACGAGATCGCCGTCGAGGGCGGCGGAATGGGCACGGCGAAGCTGCGCGCCGTCGTCGGGAACGTGTCGCGGGACCTGTTCGGCCGCGATCCGGAGGCGGCGACGCGGGCGGCGCTCGGCGCCACCGCACAATCCCTCGACCTCGACATCCAGGATCGCGGCCTGCTCGACCGCGTCCTGGCGATGCAGGCCCGGCAGAGGGGCGTCGCGGCGGAGGACGTCCGCATCGAGTACGCCGCCTACGCCCGCCTCGGCATCCCGCAAATGCTGAGTTCCATGCCGGGCGCCACCGAGCTGGGCCAGGCGGTGGCCCGCTTCATCACGCGGCCCGGCCAGCTCCGGCTCGGCGTGAAGCCGCTGCAGCCGGCCGGCCTCAGCGCAGCCGAGGTGGCGGCGGCCGAGGACCCGGCGACGCTGCTCAGCCGCATCGCGGTGACGGCGACGACCGAGTAGGCGTCGCGAGCACCGACGGCGCCCTTCGCGGCGCCTCTCGCGGGGCTTCCGAACCGCTGGTACAGGGAGCGCGCTGCAACCACGCCGCCGGGCGGCGGGAGGATATCCGTGACGCCTTGGGTCCACGTCGACACCGGTCTCGTCCCCGGCGAGAAGACCACCTTGCGCCTGATGCGGCAGGGCGACGCCTTCGCGATCACCGTCGGCAACCAGGACCTGATGCGCGACCGGCACTGCGAGTCCGAGCGCGCGCTCGCGACCCTCGTCGCGGCGCGGCTGCAGGACCGGCCGAAGGCGCGCGTGCTGATCGGCGGCCTCGGCATGGGCTTCACCCTGCGGGCGGCGCTCGACGCCTTCGGGCCGGAGGCCGAGATCGTCGTCGCCGAACTCGTGCCCGCGGTGGTGGCGTGGGCGCGCGGCCCCCTGGCGCACCTCTTCGCCAGCAGCCTCGACGACCCCCGCCTCGCCCTGCACGAGGCGGACGTGAACCGCCTGATCCAGTCCGGCCCGGCCATGTTCGACGCCATCCTGCTCGACGTCGACAACGGCCCGGAGGGCATGGTCCGGGGCGAGAACAACCGCCTGTACGACGCCTGGGGCCTGAAGCGCGCGCATTACGCCCTGCGACCAGGCGGCGTCCTCGGCGTCTGGTCCGGCCGCCCGGATCGCAAGTTCAAGGCGCGGCTCGCCCGCTCGGGCTTCTCCGTCGAGGAGGTGCGGGTGCGGTCGCGCGCCAGCGGAGACGGCCCGCGGAACGTCCTGTGGATCGCCACCCGGACGGGGCCGCCGGTCTCGCCGCCCGCCCGTCCCGCATCGGAGGCGATGCCCTAGGGCATTTTCAAGCGAGGTGGTTGCCGGCTCGCGTGAAGAAAATGCGACCACGCAACAAGATAGAGCATTTTCCGTGATCCGTAGATCACGGAAAATGCTCTAGACGATGCGGATCGACAGCGGCGGCAGGCCGTCGATGGTGCCGAGCAGGACGTCGCCGCGCACGACCGGCCCGACGTTCTCCGGCGTGCCGGAATAGATCACGTCGCCCGCCTTGAGTTCGAACGCCTCGGAGAGGTTGGCGATCTGTTCGGCGACCGACCAGATCATGTCGGACAGGTCCGCATCCTGCCGCACGGTGCCGTTCACCGCGAGCCGGATCCGGCCGCGCGCGGGATGGCCGAGGGTCGCCGCCGGCAGGATCGGCGTGATCGGCGCGGACCGGTCGAAGCTCTTGCCGACCTCCCAGGGCTTCTTCTGGTCGCCCATGCCGCGCTGAAGGTCGCGCCGGGTCATGTCGAGGCCGGTCGCGTAACCGTAGACGTGGTCGAGGGCGCGGTCCTTCGGGATGTCGCGTCCGCCGGACTTCAGCACCGCGACGAGTTCGAGTTCGTGGTGGTAGTTCTTCGTCAGCGACGGATAGGGGTGGTCGGCCACCATGCCGGGCTCCACCACCTGGATCGCGTCCGCCGGCTTCTGGAAGAAGAACGGCGGCTCGCGGGCCGGGTCCGATCCCATCTCGCGGGCATGCGCCGCGTAGTTGCGCCCGATGCAGTAGATGCGCCGCACCGGGAAGGCCTGCGCCAGCCCCGCGACGGGGATCGTCGTCTGCGCCAGGGGAAACAGCGTGGCGCCGCGGTCCGGCTCCGCAGCCGCGGGGTCTACGGCAAGGCCGACGAGGGCGGCCCCGGCGGCTCCGAGGGCCGTGCGGCGATCGAGGCGGGTCGTGATGCGGCTCATGAGGGCGGGTCCGATGGGAGCGCGGCGAGGCGGCATCGTCGCATATCGGGCGCGGCGGGGCGACGGTCGCGGTCGTCGGGCCGGCGCGCCGAGACCCGCGAGGGCCCGTCAGGCCCGGAACGACAGCACGGCCCGCGTGCCGACGCGGTCGGGGACGTAGCACAGGCCCGAGCGCAGGTTCGTCGCCATCGCCCGGACGATGCGCGAGCCGAGGCCGGTGCCGCGCGGCCGGCCTTCGCCGGTCCAGCCGATCCCGTCGTCCTCGACGGCGAGCTCGAGGGTGTCCTCGGCGCGGCGCCGGAGCTCGACCCGGATCTCGCCGGCCGCGTCCACGGGGTAGGCGTACTTGTAGGCGTTGGTGACGAGCTCGGTCACGACCACGCCGACGGAGACCGCCTTGTCGGTGGCGAGCCGCACCGGGTCGGCGCTCAGCCGGATGGCGTGGTCGCGCCCCGAGGCCCGCATCGCCGCCTGCAGCTCCTCGACGAGGCTGGCGAGGTAGGCGTCGAGCTCGACCGCCTCGACGTCGTCGGAGGTGTAGAGCCGGCGGTGGATGCCGGCGATGGCCGAGATCCGCGCCTGCATCTCCTCGAGCGCCGCCTTGGCGGCCGGGTCCGAGACGGCGCTGGTCTGCATGTGCGTCAGCGCCGCCACCAGGGCGAGCGAGTTGGCGACCCGGTGGTTGACCTCGCGCAGCAGCATCACGGCGTGGTCGCGCGCCGCGCGCACCTCCGCCTCGGCGCGCTCCTTGTCCCGGCGCAGCGCCTCCTGGCGCAGCGCGGTGTCGATGGCGCCGCCGAGCAGTTCGCGGAACTGCCCCTGCACGTCCTTCCAGACGTAGTCGACCGCCCCGGCCTTCAGCGCGGCGACGGCGACCCGGCTGTCCTCGGAGCCGGTGACGTAGACCACCGGCGGCGCATCGGGCAGCGCGCGGATCGCCGGGAGCACGTCGAGGCCGGTCTGCCCCGGCATGTGGTGGTCGAGGGCGACGACGTCGATGCCGCCCTGGGCCAGCCGCGCCAGCCCCGCGTCGCCGTCGGCGGCGAGCTCGACCACGTAGCCGCGCGCGCCGAGCGCGCGCTGGACCAGGCGCGCGAGACCGGGGTCGTCGTCGATGTAGAGGATGCGGGCCGTGCCGGCCGGTCCGGCCGCGGCGGGGGGAGGGCCGGTCATGGGTTCTCGGGCACCTGGATCACCGAGAAGAACAGCCCGAGCTGCCGGATGGCGTTGGCGAAGCCTTCGTAGTTCACCGGCTTGGTGATGTAGACGTTGGCGCCGAGATCGTAGCAGCGCTGGACCTCGCGGCTGTCGTCCGTGGTGGTCAGGACGACGACCGGCGAGCGCTTGGTGTGCGGGTTGGCCTTCACCTTCTCGAGGATGTCGATCCCGGTCATGTCGGGCAGGTTGAGGTCGAGCAGGATCAGCAGGTGGCGCCGCGCGCTGACCTCGCCCGAGCCGTCCGGCCCGAGGAGGAAGTCCAGGGCCGAGGTGCCGTCGCGGAAGGGGATGATCTCGTTGTTCACGCCCGCGCGGCGGATGTTGCGCTCGATCAGCCGGGCGTGCCCGTCGTCGTCCTCGATCATCACGATGCTGACGGCGTTCATGGCGGCCTCCAGGGTCATTCCGCGGCCAGGGTCGTCGGGGCGCCGTGTGCCTCACGACCTGTAGCCGCCTCGCGCGGCAGCGTCACCTCGAAGGTGGTGCCCTCGCCCAACGTCGAGGTCAGGTCGATGCGCCCGCCGAGCGACCGCACCAGCGCCTTGACGTGCGCCAGGCCGATCCCCTCGCCCGGCCGGTCCTGGACCCCGGAGCGGCGGAACAGCTCGAACACGCGGGCGTGGTCGCGCGGGGCGATGCCGCGCCCGTTATCCGTGACGGCGATGCGCACGCGGTCGCCGCCCGCCGGCCGGGCGGTGATGGCGATCCGGCCGGGCCGGCCTGCGTCGAGGTACTTCACGGCGTTGTCGATCAGGTTGCCGACGACCTGCTCGACCGCCAGCCGGTCCGCGACGATGGTGGGCAGGTCGGCGGCGACGGAGACCGTCGCCCCGGCGGTCTCGATCTGGTGGCGCTGCGCGTCGGCGAGCGACTGCAGGAGGCTCGTCAGCGCGAGGGGTTCGGGGGCGAAGCGCCGTCGCCCTTCGCGCGACAGCTTGAGGATGGCGGCGATCAGGCCCTCCATCCGGGTGACGGCGGCCCGGATGAAGCCGAGCGCCTCGCCGAGGTCCCGGTCGATCCGCTCGGCGTCCGGGTGGTCCCCCAGGGCGCGGCGGATCTCGGGACGGGCCTCCTCCAGCTCGGAGGTGAAGCCCATGACGTTGACGAGCGGCGAGCGCAGGTCGTGGCTGACGATGTAGGCGTAGCGCTGCAGCTCTTCGTTGGATTCCAGCAGCTCGCCTTCGGCCTCGCGCTGCTCGGTGATGTCGGTGTGCACCCCGACCCACTCGGTGATCCCGCCGCGGTCGTCGAGCACCGGCACGGCGCGGATCGCGAAATGGCGCCAGGCGCCGTCCTGCGCGCGGACCCGGTGCTCGTGCACGAAGGGCCGGCGCGCCGCCACCGTCGCGTTCCAGGCCGCCACGCTCGGCGCCACGTCGTCGGGATGCACGGCGCTCGCCCATCCGAACCCGGCATAGGCTTCGGGCGTCTGGCCCGTCAGCGCCGCCCAGCCGGGCTGCTCGCCCACCATCCGGCCCTCGGCGTCGTTGGTCCAGAGCACGCCGCGCACCGCCTGCACCGCCGCGCGGAACCGCGCCTCGCTGGCCTGCAGCTCGCGCTGGACCCGCTGCTGGTCGATGGAGGAGGCCAGCATGGCGAGGAACAGGATCAGGAAGGTCGCGCCGCCGACGGCCAGCGCGAGGTTCTGCTGCCCGGCCCCGACGCCACCGGCATGGACCTCGCCAGCATGGGCCGCGTGGGCGCCGGCCGCCTCCGCCGTGAAGGTCGCCGCCGCCATCCCGGTATAGTGCATGCCGGCGACCGCGAGGCCCATCACGAACGCGGCCGCCAGCTTCTGCCCGACGCCGTGCTGCCGGAAGGTCAGCCAGAGCGCGGTCGTGGCGGCGGTGACGGCGATCGCCACCGACAGCGCGACGACGGGCAGGCTGTAGGCGAGGTTGCCGGGCACCCGCATCGCCGCCATGCCGGTGTAGTGCATCCCGGCGACGCCCACGCCCATCAGCGGGCCGCCGACGAGGATGTCACGCAACCCCGCGCCCGGCCGGCTGATCAGCACGAAGGCCGCACCGGTGGCGCCCACCGCGATCAGCAGGGAGGCCAGCGTGAGGCCGAGGTCGTAGGCGGCCGGCATCCCCATCTCGAAGGCGAGCATGCCGACGAAGTGCATCGACCAGATGCCTCCGCCCATCGCCAGCGCGGCCCCGGCGACCCAGGCCCAGCGCGGCCCGCGCGCGGAACCGCGCATGCGCCCGGCGAGGTCGAGCGCGGTGTAGGAGGCGAACACGGCGATCGCGAGGGATAGGGCGACGAGGGCTGGGTTGTAGCCGGTGTGGACCATGGCGCGACCGGTGGACGGGGACACTCGCGCGAGGCCGGCCGCGGCCGTCGCCGCACGGCTCGGGCCGGCGAGGGCGCTCGCGGTCGGCGCGACCTTAGAGGGCTTTCGGCCCGGCGGGATACCGACCGGACGAAAGAAAGCGCGTCACGCGACCGGTCGTCGACGCCTCTTGCCGAACGCGCGCAGATCGACGGCACACGACGCTTCCTGCCCCGTCGAGCCCGGACGTCCGTCAGGCCGGGAGAAGCTGGATCAGCAGGTCGCCGACGAGGAGGACGAGGAGGGCCGCGCCGATATAGGCCGGCATCCGGCTCGTGCGCCCGCGTTCCCAGACCGGGAACGCCGCGACGTCCTCCGCGTCGTCGAGGCGGCCGAGCCTCAGCACGGCGCCGGGGACCGGGCGTCGGCGAAGGCCGGGGGGACGCGGTCGGCGGCCCGTTCGGCGTCGGCGATCTCGCGGATCAGGTCGGCGCGTTGCGCGTCGACGAGGTCGGGCAGGATGTCGTCGTCGCACGCGTCGATCGCCGCGATCAGGCGGAAGCCCGACCCGATGCGCTCGAAGGCGACCCGGACCTCGCGCTGCGCGTAGGGGTCGTGCGGGTCGAGGCAGACATGCTCGGGCATGGTATCGGGACGCGATGCCGCCGAGGCGGCGAGGGCGTCCGCTTAAGGGGGTCGCGTGACGGCCGGATGACGGGCGCGGGCGCCCGTCGTCGAGGTCCTCTCCTCGGTAGGCCCTACTTGCCGCCGGACTGCGCGTAGGCGTCGATCGCCCGGCGGCAATTCTCCGTCAGCGCGTCGCGGTTCTTCTTGAAGCACGCGTCCATCGCCGGATCGTCGGGATCGATGTCGCCGCAGAGTTTCAGCGCGTCTCCGGTGCAGTACTTCTTCAGGTCCGCGTTGCCGCGCGTCGAGGCGGGGGCCGCGAGGGCCGGGACGGCGGTGAGGGCGAGGACGAGGGCTAGGAGCGCGTCCGAGTAATCCTCTCGACGGCGGGGCCGGAGGGTGATTCACTTGGCTCATGGCCAAGGTGTTTCGCTCCTGGGATGTGGATCAGGGCTGGTTGCTGCCGCCCTCGCTGCACGAGT
>NZ_VRUW01000033.1:0-49962 GCF_008039475.1 Methylobacterium sp. WL12
ACCCGGGTCGGGGCCGCGATGGGGGCGACGGGCGCCGGCGCCGCGCCGATGACACGGCGCTTCACCGTCTCGACCACGACCTGCTTCGAGCGGCCATGGGAGAAGCTCTGGCGCACGGTCCCCTGTTCGATCGGACGCTTCAAGGAAAGCGGCTTCGCAGGGGTCTTGCTCAGAGTCTTGTCGCCCGGATTATTCGTGTCGCTCATTCAGCCTGAACCCTGAGGGTTTCCATCGTCGCGTGAACCGGCAACCCGCGGAGCGCCGGCCTGATCCGTCACGGCATCGTCTTGCAGAGGGGGAGCATCCCCGCCGTATCCGGCGGATCCGCGCTCCTCGATCGCCGCGGCGACGCCCTCGAAGGAGCGTAGCCGACGCCAACGCGCCAGGCAGCCGGCGGCCCCGACTCCTGCGACGAGCGCAGCGTGTATCACATGATCCCGACCTAAGGCCATGTCCAATTCGTCTTCGGACAAGTCGTCAACGATCGGTATGCGGGATATGGCATCGCCGTGGCGCCTGTGCAATGCCGCCGCGATCTTGCGGCGGCCGTCGGCGGCGGCGTCGGACGCATGGATCACGGCCGCGACCCGCGGCTGCGCGCCGATCGCGGCCTCGACCTTGGTGAAGCCGGTGACGATGCAGCCGGCCTTGTTGGCCAGAGCGATCGCCTGCCGCAGGTCGGCCCGCAGGCCTTCGGTGATCCGGTCAGGGAGGTCGGCGGCGGCGGTCGCGCCTTGCGTCTTGAACGCCCGGTTGAACGCCCGCTTCTTCACGGCCGTCGCGACGTCCTCGCGGCGCGCGCTGACCCAGGCGCCGCGGCCGGGAAGGCGCGCGCGCAGGTCCGGCACGACGGCGCCGTCCGGCCCGAGGACGAACCGGATCATCGCGTCCGGCGCCTGCGCGGTCCGGGTGACGATGCAGGTGCGCAGCGTACCCTGACGGCCGCGATTCGGCCCGGCGTCGAGGGCGATCTCATCGACGCCCTCGTCAGCCGTCGGCTGCGCGGCCTGGATCATGTCGCCGGACGCGGCCTGGATCATGTCGCCGGACCTCGCGCCTTCAGTTCGCTTCGGCCTCGGCGGGCTCCGCCTCGCCTTCGGCCGTCTCGGGCTCGGGCAGGGCGTCGATCCAGCCGGCATGCAGGCGCGCGGCCATAATCATGCCTTCCGCCTCGGTGCGGGAGACCTCGAAGCCGTCGAGGTAGCCGGCGTGGCGCTTGGCCTCCGGGCCGCGGCCTTCGGTGTAGCCGACGAGGTCGTCGGTGGCGCAGCCGGCCAAGTCCTCGATCGTCTTCACGTCGTTCTCGCCGAGCGAGACCAGCATCGGCGTGGTCAGGCCGTCGATCTCGCGCAGCTCGTCCTGGACGCCGAGCTCGATGCGGCGGTCGTCGTGCTCCTGCTCAATGCGGGCGAGGTGGTCCTGCGCGCGCGCCTGGATTTCGGCGCCGGTCTCCTCGTCGAGGCCTTGGATCGAGGACAGCTCCTGGATGTCGACGTAGGCGATCTCTTCCACGTTGCGGAAGCCTTCCGCGGCCAGCAGCTGGCCCACGGTCTCGTCCACATCCAGCGCCCCCATGAACACGGTGGTGCGCTCGGCGAACTCCTTCTGGCGGCGCTCGCTCTCCTCGGCCTCGGTGAGGATGTCGATGTCCCAGCCGGTCAGCTGCGAGGCCAGGCGCACGTTCTGGCCGCGGCGGCCGATGGCCAGCGAAAGCTGGTCGTCGGGTACCACCACCTCGATGCGGTCGGCCTCCTCGTCGAGCACCACCTTGACGACTTCCGCCGGCTGCAGCGCGTTGACGATGAAGGTGGCCTGGTCCTCCGACCACGGGATGATGTCGATCTTCTCGCCCTGGAGCTCGCCGACCACCGCCTGGACGCGGGAGCCGCGCATGCCGACGCAGGCGCCGACCGGGTCGATCGAGCCGTCGCGCGAGATCACCGCGATCTTGGCGCGCGAGCCCGGGTCGCGGGCGACCGCCTTCACCTCGACGATGCCGTCGTAGATCTCCGGCACTTCCTGGCCGAAGAGCTTTGCCATGAACTGCGGGTGCGAGCGCGAGAGGAAGATCTGCGGCCCGCGCACCTCGCGGCGCACGTCGAACAGGTAGGAGCGGATGCGGTCGCCGGGGCGGAAGGTCTCGCGCGGGATCATCTCGTCGCGCCGGACGATGCCCTCGCCGCGGCCGAGGTCGACGATGACGTTGCCGTACTCGACGCGCTTGACGAGGCCGTTCACGATCTCGCCAATGCGGTCCTTGTACTCGTCGAACTGGCGGTCGCGCTCGGCGTCGCGGACCTTCTGGACGATGACCTGCTTGGCCGACTGCGCGGCGACGCGCCCGAAGTCGAAGGGCGGCAGGGTGTCGGAGATCACGTCGCCGACGAGCGCGCCCGGATTGTAGCGCCGGGCCTGGTCTAGGGTGATCTCGCGGGCGTCGTTCTCGACAAGGTCGACCACGAGCAGGTGGCGGGAGAGCCGCAGCGCCCCGGTCTTGTTGTCGATCTCGGCGTGCACGTCGGTCTCGGCGCCGTAGCGGGAGCGCGCGGCCTTGGCGATCGCCTCCTCCATCGCGTCGATGACGATGGAGCGATCGATCACCTTCTCGCGGGCGACCGCGTCGGCGATCTGCAGGAGTTCGAGCCGGTTGGCGCTGACGACGGCCATCTGTGTCGGTCCTTCTCTTGGGGTGCCGCTCCGGCGCGCCGCTTTGCGGGCGGGCTGGGCTGCGATGCTCTAGTGAAGCGAGTCGCGGTCCTTGAGGCGGGCCGCCTTGGTGGTCACGGGCTTCTTCGGCGCGTCCGAGGCTGGCTTCGCCTTGACCGGCTTGGCGGCCTTCGGCTTGGCGGAGGCCTTCTGCCGCTTCGGGAACGGGGCGGGCGGCAGGGGCGCCTCCTCCCCGTCGTCCGCGTCGGACTCGCCGTCGAAATCCGCGTCGAGATCTTCCGGGGTTCCGCCGCCGCGCCGGAGCGATTCCCGGATCAGGTCGTCGGTCAGGACGAGGTGCGCCTCGGACAGGTCGCGCAGAGGCACCGAGACCCGGCTCGGAAAACCTTCCTTCACGTCGGGCAGGTCGACCGGAACGGTGAGGGTCGCCGCATCCGGCTCGCCGATGATCCCGCGGAAGCGCTTGCGCCCGTCGAGGGGCACGGACAGCTCGATCTTGGCCTCGTAGCCGGCCCACCGGGCGAAGTCCGAGACCCGGACCAGGGGCCGGTCGATGCCGGGAGAGGACATCTCGAGGTAGTAGGCGATGCCCACGGGGTCATCGAGGTCGAGGATCGGCGAGATCGCGCGGCTCACGGTCTCGCAGTCGTCGATGGACATCGAGCCGTCCGGGCGCTCGGCCATGATCTGCACGGTGCAGCCGTTGGCGCTCGACACCTTGACCCGCACGAGACGGAATCCAAGGCCCTCGATCGGCCCCTCGATCACCTGCGCCACGCGCGCGGCGACGCCGGTCTCGCGGACGAGACGCTTCTCGGTCGGCTCGGGCGAGGGGACGGCGGACGGCTCGGACATGACTGCGCTCAGGGTCGGGCTCGCTGACGGGGCGGCGTTCCGGCCGGGGGCGACCAAGGCTTGCGGCAATAAAAAAGAGCGGACCCGGTGGGGCCCACTCCCGAACCGCAGCCTCACGACTGCAACCAGAACTGATAACGAACGCTCTAGCGGGTGAACGCGCAGAATTCAAGCGTCTTCATGCTCCGCATCGCCTCGGCCCGACGCAGGCGGACGCCCCGAGAACGAGCCACGGAGCGATCCCGGACCGCAGATGGGCGCCTGCGGGGTCGGATCGACGGTCGCTCAGGTCAGCCCCTGCTCGATGGGAAAAGGCGTCGGCTCCCACCAGCGCTCGACATCGTGGAAGCGCGCCGCCTCGGCCTCCCAGCGGTGGAGGATCGCCGCGATGGCCACGCGGTCGTCGGCGCGCAGCGGTTCGACGATCTCGAGGATGCGGCGGCGGCGGCGCCGGTAGTCGGTGCAGCGGCCGGCCTTCTCCCAAGCCTCGATGGCGCGCTGCGTGCGCGCGCCGCGCTTGGGATAGTCGAGGACCTCCGGCGGCTCGTAATCACCGTAGGTGTCGCTCTCGTACCACCGCCAGATCCGGGCGAGGTATTCGCGCGCCTCGTCCAGTGCGCCCGCCGCGAGGGCGATCGCCATGCGCTGCTGGTCGTAAAGGCCGAGGCTCGGGACGATATGGCTGCGATAGAAGTCGAGGTAGGCATGGTGGTCCAAGGCCATCGGGCACAGCAGCGGTAGGACCTGCTCCTCGACCGCACGCGTGAAGATGCGGCCGATCTCGGGATCGGCCCACGCGAAGTCCCCGACCGTGGCCGCCCACGCGGCGAGCTTGGGAAATTCCGGCCTCTGCTGGTAATCGGGCTGGAGAAAGTAGTCCCGCGTGAAGGGGGCCGGTCGGGGCTCGCGTCGAAATCCCTCGGAAAAACTTCCGATATCCCAATCCCAGGTCGCGCCACCCCAGTACAAGGGCGTGATACTGTACCTGGGCCAAAACACATCCGCAGAGCTGCTGCGATGGATGAAGATCTGTGCGATGGCATGACGGATCGGGCGGATCCAGATCGCATGCGGGTTCACTTGGACGAAATCCGGATTGTGCTTCACCACGTCCCGGAAAAGCCGAGCCAACTGCTTCTTGGTCGTCATCGCGACTCCCGCATCTGTATGACGATGATCCGCTGCGTTGCCGGAAAATACGTCTTCGATCTGGTGGCGTAGCGCACCCAATCGGACCAGCTGAGGCCGCGAAGTCCCGTCTTATAGTCATAGACGCAGGCGACGTTCGGCTGAGGAAGATGGTACTGGTCGAGGCGGCTCGTGCCGGATTGACCATACGTGCCTTCCTTTCCATTTTTAAGGATCGATAGCTCCGATTTGAAATTTTCGATGTCTTGGGCTTTTGCCCAACGATCCATCCGCACGTGAATCGCGGTGCCGACGGCTTGCGGCGTTCGATACGCACCACTTTGTCGAACCGCCGCGGCGACCGCGTCGAGCTGGGTCTGGATCTCACCGGTCTTCGGGCAAGCGGCGTCGAGGGATGCCTGGTCGAGCGGGCCGACCCAGATCGCCGGCATGTGCTCGAAGTCTTCGGCGCCACGGAACTCGTGCGCCGTGGTGCCGAGGACGGTGCCGTAGCGACCCCGCTGCGCCGAAAGCGTCGCGAAGAGCGTACCGGCGAGTTCGAGCGTCCGCAGGACCCGAATGGCCGCCAGGGCGAGCGGAACCGCCGGCAGGAAGGCGGGCTGCACCGTCGCGTCCGGCTCGACCCCGTTTGCCGTGAAGGTGCTGCGGCCCAGGATCTCGCCGGAGACGCCGTCGCGGATCGTCTGCGTCGCGCCGAGGGTCTCGAAGACCCGGCTCTCGCCGTCCGGCGCGGTGACCGTATGCTGCTCGTCGAAGTCGCGCCGGCCCGCGCGGATGCGGATCGAGAGGACGCGGGTGCCGTCGTCCAAACGGGTGTCTTCGCGGCTCTGAGCGGGCTCGGCCACGGGCATCTGCGCCCATTGCGGCCTAACCAGCCGCAGCACGTCCGGATCGACGGTACCGCCACTTCCGCCGCCGTCGCCGACCCATTGCCCGCCGTTCGGTTGCCCGGCCGGCGCGCGTGGCTGCTCGGACCAGTCCTTCCGCCGCAAAACCTGCTCCAGGCGGAGCAGCTTCGTGTCGAGGGACAGCCCGGCCAGAAGCCCCTTCAGCTGCTGGACCTCGTCACCAATCCTCGGTTGTCTCGCCATGGCATCGATCCGAATCGGCTACGATTAGGAACAATTACCAGAACAAAACAGGTTTTTCCATCTTATTTTCCTATCCATTGCGTGCCTTGAGACGCCGTGCCGCGAACGGAACGGCGTTCGAAGTGCGCACCCGAAAGCCGGTGCGGGCCGGACGCCGACCCGGCTTTCGCGCGAGCCTCTCATGTCGCCGCGATGCGACCAAAGGCATTTGGCGCCCGAATCGGAAGCCGGTCGGCGCGAACTCCATGGGCGTCGTCTCAGCGCGAGGCCGCCGCGTAGGATACCACCGGTGGGGTCGGCGAGGGCGCGCGCTCGGTTCGCGCGACGGCGACCGCCCAGGCCACCAGCACGATCGCGACCGCGACGTCGCGCGGACGCGGCGGACGGGGTGCGCTTGGCGAATCAGGCATCGGATCGAGGCTCCTCGAAGGGGAGCGGCATCCTGCAACGGGGATGTTGCCGGATTATGTGGGAAATTCACCCACGAACTGCGGCGACGGCCGCATCAGCGCTCGGGCAGGGCGAAGACGGTCAGCTGGCCGCCGAGCGCAGTGTAGTCCGAGAGCGCCGCATAGCCACCGACCGCGCCAGCCCCGTCCGCCGGGTCGGTGAGGCCGGCGGCCAGGCCGATGCCGGCCCAGCCGCCGACGCCGGAGAGCACCGCCACGTATTGGCGGCCGCGATGGCGGTAGGTCATCACGTTGCCGACGACGCCGGACGGGGTCTTGAACCGGTAGAGTTCCCGGCCGGTCGCCGCGTCGACCGCCTTCAGGTAGCCCTCGAGCGTGCCGTAGAAGACCACGCCGCCGGCGGTGGCGAGCGCGCCCGACCAGACCGAGAACGGCTCGGGGTTCGACCAAGCGATCCGACCCGCGACGCCGTCCCAGGCGACGAACGCGCCGGTGCGGGTCTCGCCCGGCGGCGGCTGCAGCCCGACGGTGGCGCCGACGAAGGGCACGCCGGTCGTGTAGGTGACGTG
This sequence comes from Methylobacterium sp. WL12, assembly GCF_008039475.1. Classification (NCBI taxonomy): domain Bacteria; kingdom Pseudomonadati; phylum Pseudomonadota; class Alphaproteobacteria; order Hyphomicrobiales; family Methylobacteriaceae; genus Methylobacterium; species Methylobacterium sp. WL12. The sequence continues at coordinate 6,742 of NZ_VRUW01000033.1, forward strand.
GAACGGCTCGTAGCTCATGCAGATGTGGTTGGTCGGCACGTAGAACAGCCGCGTCTCGTGCGAATAGGCCGCCGGCTGCTGGTTCTTCGCCCCGATCGCGCCGGGACAGATGCCGGCGGTGGTCTCGTCCTCGCCGGTCCGCTCGGGCGAGTAGGCCTCGGCGACCAGCGGCCGGCCGTAGGTCTTGGAGCCCTTGTCCATGTCGACTTTGGAGGCCCAATTGACGACCGGGTCGAACTTCTCGGCGACGAGGAGTTCGCCGGTGGCGCGGTTCAGGGTGTAGCCGAAGCCGTTACGGTCGAAGTGGGTCAGCAGCGGGGTGTCCTTGCCGCCGACCTTCTGGTCGGTGAGGATCATCTCGTTGATGCCGTCGTAGTCCCACTCGTCGTGCGGGGTCATCTGGTAGACCCACTTGGCCACGCCGGTGTCGGGGTTACGCGCCCACACCGTCATCGACCAGCGGTTGTCGCCCGGGCGCTGCTTGGGGTTCCAGGTCGAGGGGTTGCCCGAGCCGTAGTACATCAGGTCGAGCTTGGGGTCGTAGGAGAACCAGCCCCAGGTGCAACCGCCGCCGGTCTTCCACTGGTCGCCTTCCCAGGTCTTGGTCGAGCTATCCTTGCCGACCGGCTTGCCGAGGTGGGTGGTCTTCTCCGGGTCGACCAGCATCTGGTCGTCCGGGCCGATCGAGTAGCCGCGCCAGACCTTCTTGCCGGTCTTGGCGTCGTAGGCGGTCACGTGGCACTGCACGCCGAACTCGCCGCCCGAGATGCCGACGATGATCTTGTCCTTCACCGGCAGGACCGTGGCGGTGTTGGTCTCGCCCTTCTTCGGGTCGCCGTTCACCACCGACCAGTTCACCTTGCCGGACTTCGCGTCGAGCGACACGACCGTGGTGTCGGCCTGGTGCAGGATGATGGCGTTGTCGGAGTAGGCCAGGCCACGGTTGACCGTGTCGCAGCACATCACCGGGATCACCGACGGGTCCTGCTTGGGCTCGTACTTCCACACGATCTTGGCCTCGTGGTCGAGGTCGAGCGCGTAGACGATGTTCGGGAACGGCGTGTGGACGTACATCATGTTGCCGACGACGAGCGGCGAGCCCTCGTGGCCGCGCAGCACGCCGGTCGAGAAGGTCCAGGCGACCTGGAGGTTCTTGACGTTGCCGGCGTTGATCTGGTCGAGCTTGGAATAGCGCGTGTTGGCGTAGTCGACCGTCTGAAGAACCTGCTCGGCGGGGTTCGCCAGATGCGTCATCAGGTCTTCAGCCAAGGCCGGGGTGGCAACCGCCAGACCAGCGCCGAGTGCGAGTAGATGGATTTTCATCGGGCTCGTTCTATCGATCGGATCGCGTGGCGGCAGCCCCCCCTCTGTCGACGGGCAAAGGCCATGATCTGTCGGCCACGAAAAAGCGCAGCCTCCCTGCGGAGACTGCGCTCGATCGAACAGCGATACAGCGACGCGTGAAGAAGCCCTCAGGCCGCCTTCTTGTCCCGCCCGATCAGCTTGCGGTTGATCAGGAGCTCGGCGATCTGGACCGTGTTCAGGGCGGCGCCCTTGCGCAGGTTGTCCGAGACGCACCAAAAGTTCAGGCCGTTCTCCACAGTCGCGTCCTCGCGGATGCGGGAGATGTAGGTGGCGTCCTCGCCCGCCGCCTCGTGTGGGGTCATGTAGCCGCCGTTCTCGCGCTTATCGATCACCAGGATGCCGGGCGCCGAGCGCAGAATCGCGGTCGCCTCTTCGGGCGAAATCGGGCGCTCGAACTCGACGTTGACGGCTTCCGCGTGGCCGATGAACACAGGCACGCGCACGGCGGTGGCCGTGAGCTTGATCTTGGGATCGAGCATCTTCTTGGTCTCTGCGACCAGCTTCCACTCTTCCTTGGTGTAGCCGTCCTCCATGAACACGTCGATGTGCGGGATGACGTTGAAGGCGATGCGCTTGGTGAACTTCTCCTGCTTCACCTCGCCGGCCGTGAACACGGCGCGGGTCTGGTTGAACAGCTCGTCCATCGCGTCCTTGCCGGCTCCGGAGACCGACTGGTAGGTCGAGATCACCACCCGCTTGATCGTCGCCGCGTCGTGCAGCGGCTTCAGGGCCACGACGAGCTGGGCCGTCGAGCAGTTCGGGTTTGCGATGATGTTGCGCTTGGAAAAGCCGACCACCGCGTCGGCGTTCACCTCGGGCACGATCAGCGGTACGTCCGAATCGTAGCGGAACGCCGAGGAATTATCGATCACGACGCAGCCCTGCGCGCCGATGCGGGGCGACCACTCCTTCGAGGTCTCGCCGCCGGCCGACATCAGGCAGATGTCGGTGTCGGAGAAGTCGTAGGTGTCGAGCGCTTTGACCTTGAGGATCTTGTCGCCGAAGGAGACCTCCTGGCCCTGGCTGCGGCGCGAGGCCAGCGCCACGACCTCGTCGGCGGGGAAGGCCCGCTCGGCGAGGATGTCCAGCATCTCGCGGCCCACGTTGCCCGTGGCGCCGACGATGGCGACCTTGTAACCCATCTCGAAGACTCCGCTTGCCGTGCAGCGATCCCGGCCTCCGCCGGCCGCATCGGCCCATGACCCGTAGGCCCCGCGACGTCGCAAGGCAGGACCTTCGGAAGGCAGGAGCAAGGCTCCGGGGTCGCGCGCCTGTCAAGGGCGGTCGCGTCATGCCTCGGCCCGTCCGCCATGCTTCTCCCTGCGCGACCAAGCCCGTCGGCCGCGACAAGGATCGATTCACCGCGTGACGAGAAACGCCGCCGCGGAGGCCGGCTTGGAAAGGTGGGGGGAGGGGATCGAGGCGGATGGTGCCGGCGCTTTCCCGAGGCGCGACCGCATCCGATGGCCCCAGACGAGACGTTCCCCGACCTCGCCCCCGCGGCACCCGCGCCGCGGCGGTGGCGGCTCGTCGCCTTCACCGGCCGGGCCGTCGGCGCCGTGCTCGTCATCGGCGCCTTGAGCCTGTTCTCGCGCGAGACCAAGCGGCCCGCCGATCCGCCCGCTCCGGCCCCGGCATCCGTCACGACGACCGATCTCGGCATCGCCTTCGTCCCGGCCATGACGCTGAACGCCCGCCCGGTCGCCCCGGCCGCCGGCACCGGGCGCCTGCGCCTCGACCGGGCCGGCGAGCCGGTCCGGATCGAACCGCCGCGCAACCCGCAGGAGCAGACGCTGGCAAGCGGCGACTTTTCGGCGATCGAGGAGACGCACCTGCGCCTCACCCTGACGCGGGACGCCGCCGAGCCGCAGCCCGGCCTGTTCGTGACGCTAGCCCGGCGCGCGGCGGAGGGTCCGAACCTCGCGGTGGTCCGCACTGGCGCCCGCGGGCGGGTCGCCACCAAGTTCGGCGCGGTCGAGACGCTGGAGGCGACCTTGTCCGGCGACCGGCGCCGGATCTGCACCGGCTTCGTCACCCTGGAGGCCCGGCCGGTTCGGGTGGACGGCTGGCTGTGCGCGCCTCTGGGACAACCGCCCGAGCCGCGCGCGCTCGCCTGCGCCCTCGACGGCCTCGCGCTGGACGGGCGCGCGGACCCCGCCATCGACGCCGTCTTCACTGAGGCCGAGGCGCGTCGCGATCCGGCCTGCGATCCGATCCGGGCGCTCTCGGCGCAGGACCTGGCGGGTCGCACCGGCTCGATCGCGCCGCGCCGCACGACGCCTCCGCCGAAGCGGCCCCGTGCGTGATTGGGGCAACATTGCGGCAAAACACGTAAGCTCGGCCGTTTTTCCGGAACCACGGCCGCGCTCGGGCGTCTACTGCGCAACAGGCACCGGATTCTTAATCTCTCGGCGCCATACCAGACCCGCATTCAAACAAGGTGCGTCATGCGCTCGATCAAGATCGCCCTGCTGGGCGCCCTCGCCGTCACCAGCCTCGGCTTCACCGCTCCGGCCCAGGCGCAGGACGGGTTCGGCCCAGGCTACCGCGTCAGTCGCCCGCTGCCGATCCGCATCCGCCCGCGCAGCTGGCTCGACGCCGGCAACGTGGTCGAGCCCGGCAACGGCTCGGTGAGCAACCCGGCCACCAACCCGGTGCTGATCGCACAGTCGAACCAGCTTAACCCGGTCTACGGCCGCAACGACGGCTACGGCGGTGGCATCCTGCCCGATCCGATCACCAACGGCCCGTTCATCGGCGCCCGGTCGAGCGCGATCCGCAACGTCGACTTCTCGGCCGTCGACGCGATCGATCCGACCTCCTACGTCTCGCGCTACGGCAACCCGTACTAAGCCGGGCCGAAACTCACCTGTACCGATCGGGGGCGCGCAGCGAGGGCTGCGCGCCCTTTCTCGTTCTTATCCGCTTGCGTTCTTGGCTACTCAGGCCGCGCGGGTGCGAAGCTCAGCCGCGATCGTCTCGGCCATGGCGCGCGTGCCGAGGACCTTCGACCCCTCGCCGGCGATGTCGGCCGTGCGCGCGCCGCCGGCGAGCGCCGCGGTGATCGCGCCGTCCACGAGGTCGGCCGCCTCGCCGAGGCCGAACGAGTAGCGCAGGCACATGGCGAGCGAGCCGATCATCGCGATCGGGTTCGCCTTGTCCTGTCCGGCGATGTCGGGGGCGGAGCCGTGCACCGGCTCGTACAGCGCCTTGCGGGTGCCGCGGGCGTCCACCGCGCCGAGCGAGGCCGAGGGCAGCATCCCGAGGGAGCCGGTCAGCATCGCCGCGACGTCCGAGAGCACGTCGCCGAACAGGTTGTCGGTCACCAGCACGTCGAACTGCTTCGGGCGCCGCACCAGCTGCATCGCGCAGTTGTCGGCGAGCACGTGCTCGAGCTCGATGCCGGCGTGGTGGCGGGCATGCACCTCGGTGACGACCTCCTTCCACAGGACGCCGGACTTCATCACGTTGTGCTTCTCCGCCGACGCGACGCGCCCAGAGCGCTTGGCCGCCAGGTCGAAGGCGACGTGGGCGATCCGCTCGATCTCGGCCGTGGTGTAGACCTGCGTGTCCACCGCCCGCTTCGAGCCGTCGGGCAGGGTGGTGATCTCTTTCGGCTCGCCGAAATACACGCCGCCGGTCAATTCGCGGACGATCATGATGTCGAGGCCCTCGACCAGCTCGCGCTTGAGCGCCGAGGCGTCGGCGAGCGCCGGGTAGCAGATCGCCGGGCGCAGGTTCGCGAAGAGGCCGAGATCCTTGCGCAGGCGCAGCAGGCCGGCCTCGGGGCGGATCTCGTAGGCCACGCCGTTCCATTTCGGGCCGCCGACGGCCCCGAGCAGGATCGCGTCGGCCGCATCCGCCTTGGCCAGCGTCGCGTCCGAAAGCGGCTTGCCGTGGGCGTCGATGGCGCAGCCGCCGACGAGGTCGGCCTCGGTCTCGAAGTGGGCGAGCCCGGTCTCGGCGAGCGCCGCCAGCACCGTCTGGACGCCGGCCATCACCTCGGGGCCGATCCCGTCGCCGGGCAGGAGCAGGAGCTTGTAGGTGGCCATGATCTGATCGTTCCGGAGGGCGGAGGGTCGGCGGGGTGTAGCGAGGGGTCGCGGCGCTTGGCAAGGTTTCGGGCCGAGCGCCTCGGACACCGCCCGCGGCCTGATCTGATACGACAGCAAGAAACGGGGTGCGGGGCGAGCACCAATCGCGTCCGGTAGGGGCCTAAGGAGCCCCCGATGAAAGCCTTCCGCTGTATCCCGATGAAGACTGAGACCGCGGAGCGCTTCCGATGCTCAGGTCATGACGACTTCGGCAACGCGCTGCACCGGGTGGTTGCCGAGCCTCACAAGGGATTCCCATGCCGGCACTGCCTGCGCCTCGCCGAACCCGGCGAAACCATGCTGCTCGGCTCTTAGAGCTAGGGACAAAACCGTTTGGCCTGAGTTCGGCAGATGAGGGCGCAGGCGAGGGTGGTGAAGGCGAGGTGGAGGTCAGCGCGTCGCTCGTAGCGGATGGTCAGCCGGCGGAAGCGAGCCAACCACGCCAGCGTGCGTTCGACGATCCAATGATAGCGGCCGAGGTGCTGGCTGCTCTCGATGCCGCGCCGGGCGATGCGCGGCGTGATGCTGCGCGCCCGGCACTCACCTCGACACCGGCGATGATCGTAGCCCTTGTCAGCGTGCAACTTGTCCGGTCTGCGCCGAGGGCGACCCCGACGCCCTGTGCGCACGCCCGGCACCGCATCAAGGGTGGCGGCCAGCATGCGGCTGTCGTGGCAGTTGGCTCCGGTGAGCGTCAGGCCGAGCGGCGTGCCGTTGGCGTCCACGACGAGGTGGCGCTTCGTCCCCGGCTTGCCTCGATCCGTCGGGTTCGGCCCCGTCGCAGAGCCCCTTTTTTCGCCGGCAGGCTCGCACTGTCGAGGGCGGCCCGTGACCAATCGAGCGCGTCTGCATCCTGAAGCTGCTCCAGCATCACGCGATGCAGAGCGGCCCAGACGCCAGCTGCCTGCCACACGCCCAGCCGCCGCCAACTCGTCTTGCCGCTGCAGCCGACATCGGAGCGCGGCAGATGCTTCCACTGCATGCCCGTGCGCAGAACTAGAATGATGCCCGCCAGTGCCGCCCGATCCGAAGAGCGCGGCCGACCACCCTTCGGCTTCTCCGGCTCGGATGGAAGAAGCGGCTCGATCACCGCCCAGAGGTCGTCCGGTACAAGAGCGTCCATGCCCGCCTAACCCGCTCAACGCGGTTTTGTCCCGCGCTCTTATGCGCTGCCGCAGCCGCGGGGCATCTACTGGACGCCGAGCCCGATCTTCCTGCACGCCGACGCCTGTCCGCACTTCGCAGCCGACGATACGCTCGCGCCGACGGTCGCCGCGAACCCGCTCGTCTCGGTGCGGGCCTACGATGCCGAGGATTTCTGCCTGTACGATCTCGGCCACGTCTGCGCGGGCGCCGAGGTCGAGGGACCTTTGCGACGCGCGCTCGCCGATCCGCGCAGCGTTTTCGTCAACATCCATACGGCCAAGCCCGGCTGCTGGCTGGCCCGTGTCGAGCGCGCGGCGTGAGGCTTCGCCTCAGGCCTTCCGCGCCACCGTGAACCGCGCCGCCTCGCGCAGCGTCTGCGCCCGGTCGCCCCAGCGCGAGACCGCCTCCTCGCAGACGCCGACCAGCCGGTCGCATTCGGCCCGCGCGCCGTCGAGGCCGAGGCGGTCGACCAGCGTCGCCTTGCCGGCGTCCTTGTCCTTGCCCGTGGCCTTGCCCATCGCTTCCGGCGAGGCCTCGCGGTCGAGGATGTCGTCGGCGATCTGGAAGGCCTGGCCGAGCGCGAGGCCGTAGCGCAAGAGCGCGGCGCGCTCGTCCGTCGTGGCGCCGCCGACCATCGCGCCGGCCTCCACCGAGAAGGCGAGGATCGCGCCGGTCTTCATCGCCTGCATCCGCAAGGTGTCGTCCACGTCGAGGGAGACCGGGCCGAAACGGCCTTCCGCGGTCAGGTCGAGGAGCTGGCCGCCGACCATGCCGCCGAGGCCCGAGGCGCGGGCGAGGCCGAGCACGAGGTCGGCACGGATCGACGCGTCCGGCTGCCAGGTCGGGTCGGCCACGATCTCGAAGGCTAGGGTCTGCAGCGCGTCGCCGACCAGGATCGCGGTCGCCTCGTCGTAGGCCTTGTGCACGGTGGGCTTGCCGCGGCGCATGTCGTCGTCGTCCATCGCCGGCATGTCGTCGTGGACCAGCGAATAGCAGTGCACCAGCTCGACGCCGGCGCCGGCGGCCAGCGCCGCCGCCTCCGCGCCGCCGAGCATCCGCGCGGTCTCGACCGCGAGGAAGGGGCGCAGGCGCTTGCCGCCGCCGAGCACCGCGTGGCGCATCGCCTCCATCAGGCGCGGCGGGCGCGCGATCTCGCCGGGGCCGACCTCGGGGCCGAGGCGCTCGACCAGGAAGGTCTCGACCGTGTCGGCCACGCGGGCGAGCTTGTGGGAAAACCCGTCGTCGGCGGCATGCTCGGTACCTTGCGACTTGACCGGAGCGGGGTGAGCCTGCGTTGAGGTCATCGGGAACGGGCCTTGGCGGGAGTGGGACGCGACACGGTGCGGGCGGACGATAGCAAAGCGGCGCCGGGTCGCGACGCGCAGAGTACCGAGGCGCGGGACCTGAGGTCGCTGGGACGCCCGCAGCCGCCGGCTCCGTCACGGCGGGTCCGGAAGCTCGTCGGGCGCATCCTGCTCGTCCCGGCCGTCGGGCTCGTCCTCATGCTCGCGCTGGCGCTGCTCTATAGCGCGGTGACGCCGCCCTCAACCCTGATGCTCGGGCGATGGTTGACGCTCCAGCCGGTGGCCCGCGAGGCGGTGCCGCTCTCCGCCATCGCGCCGGCCCTGGTCCAGGCGGTCCTCGCCTCCGAGGACCAGCGCTTCTGCCTCGACCACGGCGTCGACGTCGACGCGCTGCGCGACGTGGTCGACGACGAGGACGGGCCGAGCCGCGGCGCCTCGACCATCGCGATGCAGACCGTGAAGAACGTCTTCCTCTGGCCCGGCCGCTCCTACGTCCGCAAGGCGCTCGAGATTCCGCTCGCCTTCCTGATGGATACGCTCTGGGGCAAGCGGCGGATGATGGAGATCTATCTCAACGTCGCCGAATGGGGCGAGGGGATCTACGGCGCCCAGGCCGCCGCCCGGCACTGGTTCGGCAAGAACGCCCGCGACCTCAGCCGCGGGGAAGCCGCCCTGCTGGCCGCGACCCTGCCGAACCCGATCCTGCGCAGCGCCGGCAAGCCCTCCCGCGGGGTGCGGTCCCTGGCCGGCCGCATCCAGGGCCGGATGGGGCAGGTCGAGGGCCTGATGGGGTGCCTCAAGGGATAGGCTTTTGCGCGGGCCCCGGGTTCGCAGGCCGCCCGGATGCGGTTAGGGAGCGTGATCCAAGCGAGAACGGACGTCATGGCCGGCACCACAGAGATCACCCTGGAGCGGATCGCCCTGATCCGCCGCCTCGTCGTCGGCTGGAACCCGGACGGGGCCGGCGCGCCGATGATCCATCCGGACGCTCCCTACGGCTCGACCTCGCGGGACGACGACATCGCCAACGTCACCGGCGACGACGAGGGCGCCGACGCGGAGCACAGAGCGGTGGGCGCGGCGTTCGCCACCTTCGTCCGGCACGCGGTGCTCAAGCCCGGCCGCTACCAGTACCACAACCCCCTGGCCAAGCTCGATCCGGGCCGGGCCGGCGACGTGTTCCGCGACGCCGACGGCGCCACGCCCGAGCACATCACATTCGACGTCACCGAGGCGCATCTCGCGCTGATCCCGCACCTGGCGGTCCGCTGGGACGACGCCCTCGACGTGCCCTGCGTCGACGCCCAGGCGCCCTACGGCGCGACGCCGGTGCCGGACGCAGCCTTGCACCACGAGATGCAACCGGCGTTGCAGATCTTCCTGCGCTACGCCGACATCGCGCCGGGCGATTACGACTGAAGGCTGCGGTCGCCGGCGCTTCTCCCTCCCCCCCTCTGCGGGGGAGGGAGAGAAGGCGTTTCTCAGGCGTCCCGCTTCTTCCGCTGCGCCAGCGTCCGCAGCCGCAGCGCGTTGAGCTTGATGAAGCCCGCCGCATCGCGGTGGTCGTAGGCGACGGCGCCTTCCTCGAAGGTGACGAGGTCCTGGTCGTAGAGCGAGTGCGGGCTCGTGCGGCCGATGACGTGGACGCCGCCCTTGTAGAGCTTGAGCCGCACCTCACCGGTGACCAGCTCCTGGCTCTTGTCGATCAGCGCCTGCAGCATCTCGCGCTCGGGCGAGAACCAGAAGCCGTTGTAGATCAGTTCCGCGTATTGCGGCATGATCTGGTCCTTGAGGTGCGCCGCGCCGCGGTCCAGCGTGATCGACTCGATGGCGCGGTGGGCCGGCAGCAGGATGGTGCCGCCGGGCGTCTCGTACATGCCGCGGCTCTTCATGCCGACGAAGCGGTTCTCGACGAGGTCGAGCCGGCCGATGCCGTTGTCGTGGCCGAGTTGGTTGAGCTTGGCCAGCAGCGAGGCCGGAGACAGCTTTTCGCCGTCGATCGAGACCGCGTCACCCTTCTCGAAGCCGATGGTGACGATCGTGGGCGTGTCCGGCGCCTCCTCGGGCGAGATCGTGCGCGAGAAGACGTAATCCGGCACCTCGTCGGCCGGGTCCTCCAGCACTTTGCCCTCGGAGGAGGCGTGCAGGAGGTTGGCGTCCACCGAGAACGGGCTCTCGCCGCGCTTGTCCTTGGCGATCGGGATCTGGTGCTGCTCAGCGAAGGCGATCAGCTGCTCGCGGCTCTTCAGGTCCCATTCGCGCCAGGGCGCGATGACCGTCACGTCGGGCTTGAGGGCGTAGTAGCCGAGCTCGAACCGGACCTGGTCGTTGCCCTTTCCGGTGGCGCCGTGGCAGACCGCGTCGGCGCCCAGCCGCTCGGCGATCTCGATCTGCTTCTTGGCGATGAGCGGCCGGGCGATCGAGGTGCCGAGCAGGTAGACGCCCTCGTAGACCGCGTTGGCGCGAAACATCGGAAACACGTAGTCCCGCACGAATTCCTCGCGCAGGTCCTCGATGAAGATGTTCTCGGGCTTGATGCCGAGCAGCTCCGCCTTGCGGCGGGCCGGCTCCAGTTCCTCGCCCTGGCCGAGGTCGGCGGTGAAGGTGATCACCTCGCAGCCGTAGGTCGTCTGCAGCCACTTGAGGATGATCGAGGTGTCGAGGCCGCCGGAATAGGCGAGCACGACCTTGTTCACGGGCTTCTTGTCGGGCTCGGACATGCGGACCTTCGGGTGTTCGCGGACGTTAGGCGAGGGGGTTGCGGCGGCTTATCGCGCCGTCCGGCGCCCTGCAACCGGAACGGCCTGCAACCGGCATGCCGGGCCGGACGTTCGCTCAAGCGCGCGGGGCGTCGCCAATGCCCCGTCGCGCGCCCCAACCTGCCTCGCTCCCGACATCGACGGGTGTGAGATTTGCGTGCCGACACCTGAGACCCGGAGAAGCGATCACCATGGCGCGCCAGCCGACCCTCGAGTTCTGGTACGAGTTCGCTTCGACCTATTCCTACCTCGCCGCCGCCCGGATCGAGGGTCTGGCCGCGGCGGCCGGCGTGGCGGTGCGCTGGCGCCCGTTCCTGCTCGGGCCGATCTTCGCCTCGCAGGGCTGGACGAGCTCGCCCTTCAACCTCTACCCGGCCAAGGGCCGCAACATGTGGCGCGACATGGAGCGCGAGGCCGCCCGCTGCGGCCTGCCGCCGGTGCGGCGCCCCGATCCGTTCCCGCAGAACAGCCTCAGCGCAACCCGCGCCGCCATCCTCGGGCAGGACCAGGATTGGCTGGTGCCGTTCTCGAAGGCGGTGTTCGAATCCTGCTTCGCGCACGGCCGCTCGATCGCCGAGCCCGCGGCGGTGGTCGAGATCCTGAACGGGCTCGGCCTCGACGGGACGCAGCAGCTCAAGGCGGCGGCGAGCGAAGCGAACAAGACCAAGCTCCGCGTCGTCGGCGAGGAGGCGCGCTCGCGCGGCATCTACGGCGCCCCGACCTTCCTGACGGATGACGGTGAGCTGTTCTGGGGCAACGACCGCCTGGAACAGGCGCTGGCCTGGGCCGCCGGCGAGCGCCCGGGCGACATGCGCTGACGCCATCGCGCGACGAGACTCTCCGACGCGAAGGCCCCGACATCGCCTGAATTGCCGGGCTGATGCGCGGGCTCGACACCGCCGCTCGGACGCCAGCATGCCCTTCACCCGCCGCCACCTCATCGCGACCTCGGCCGCCGCCGTCGCCCTCACCGGGGCGGCGCGCGCCCAATCGTATGGTCAGCGCGTCTCGGTGACGAGCGACGAGGGCAGGCCGGTCGCCAACTCCGTGCTCCCAGGCGAGATCACCGGCCAGCTCGCGTCCCTGCGGGGAATCACCTACGTCGGCCCGCGCGAGGCCGAGACGACGCTGTACGAGTTCTTCGACTTCAACTGCCCCTACTGCCGCAAGGCCGCCGCCGACGTGATCGCCCTGCACGCCGCCGACCCGGCGTTGCGCATCGGCCTTGTCCAGAATCCGATTCTGTCGCCGCAATCGGCCCAGGCCGCCAAGGTGGCGCTGGCCGTCCAGCGCAAGCTCGGCTCCGAGGCGGCCTGGGACTTCTACGGCCGGTTGCTCGGCAAGCCCGGCAAGATCGACGGCCCCGGCGCGCTCGCCGCCGGCACGGCGCTTGGGATCGCCGGACCGGAGCTGGAGAGCATCGCCGACAGCGACGAGGTCCGCGAAGCGCTCAAGAGCCAGATGCGGATCGCGGCCGACCTCGGCCTCTACGCGACCCCGTCCTACGTGCTGGGCAACGCCGGCATCCTCGGGCATCCGGGCGCCCGCTCCATGGCGAAGATGATCGCCGCCACCCGCCGTTGCGACCGCCTCGCCTGCTGATTTCCCCTGTCGGATCGATCACCCGGCACAAGCTCGGCCGGGCCGCCGCCGCCGGCCGATCGCCTTGCGCGGCTCCGGTTGCCATGCTAGGCGGTCGCCGCGCCGGCCGAGGGATCTTCGTGGGTCCCGGACAAGCCCGGCACAATCCCATTTCCCGACGGTCTCCGGCCCGGCGCCCTGATTACGGCGCAGCCCGGTCGGAACCGAAGGGCCAAGGAACAAGAGAGAGCGACGGGTGGCGCAGAACGGTTCCGAGGGTTCCCTGGTCGGCGGCGTGTCGGGTCGATACGCCTCCGCCCTGTTCGATCTCGCCCGTGACGAGCGCCAGATCGATGCGACGGCCGAGGGCCTGGAGCGCTTCGACGCCTTGCTCGAGGAGAGCGCGGATCTCCGCCGTCTCGTCCGTAGCCCGGTCTTCTCGGGTGAGGAGCAGGCCGTCGCAATCGGCGCGATCCTCGAGAAGGCCGGCATCACCGGCCTCGCTGCCAACTTCATCCGCCTGTCGGCCGCCAACCGCCGCCTGTTCGCCCTGCCCGGCATGATCGCCGCCTTCCGCAGCCTGGTTCGCGAATCGAAGGGCATCGTCCGCGCCGAGGTTCGCGTGGCCGAGCGGCCCTCCGATGCGGTGCTGGAGGAGATCAAGGCCAGCCTGCGCGACGTCGCGAAGTCCGAGGTCGACCTCGACCTGCACGTCGACCCGAGCCTGATCGGCGGCCTCATCGTCAAGATGGGCTCGCGCATGGTCGACGCCTCGCTCCGGACCAAGCTGAACGGCATTCGTCTCGCGATGCGGGAAGCCCGTTAGGCCGTCCGTCGAGGACGCCCCGGCTCTCGCCATCACACCTGAACACCTGACAAGAACGAACTGAAGGGCCCGACGATGGACATCCGCGCCGCCGAGATCTCCGCGATCCTGAAAGACCAGATCAAGAACTTCGGCGAGGAAGCCGAAGTCTCCGAGGTCGGCCAGGTCCTGTCCGTCGGCGACGGCATCGCCCGCGCCTACGGCCTCGACAACGTCCAGGCCGGCGAGATGGTCGAGTTCGAGTCCGGCGTGCGCGGCATGGCGCTTAACCTCGAGCAGGATAACGTCGGCATCGTGATCTTCGGCTCCGACCGCGAGATCAAGGAAGGCCAGACCGTCAAGCGCACCGGTGCCATCGTGGACGTCCCGGTCGGCAAGGGCCTGCTCGGCCGCGTGGTCGACGGCCTCGGCAACCCGATCGACGGCAAGGGTCCGATCGAGTCGACCGAGCGTCGACGCGTCGACGTGAAGGCGCCGGGCATCATCCCGCGCAAGTCCGTGCACGAGCCGATGGCGACGGGCCTCAAGGCCGTCGACGCCCTGATCCCGGTCGGCCGCGGCCAGCGCGAGCTGATCATCGGCGATCGCCAGACCGGCAAGACCGCGATCGTGCTCGACACGATCCTCAACCAGAAGCCCGGCCACGCCGCCGGCGGCGACGAGAAGTCGAAGCTCTACTGCATCTACGTCGCCATCGGCCAGAAGCGCTCGACGGTCGCCCAGTTCGTGAAGGTCCTCGAGGATCAGGGCGCGATGGAGTACTCGATCGTCGTCGCCGCCACCGCCTCGGACGCCGCGCCGATGCAGTTCATCGCGCCGTTCGCCGGCTGCGCCATGGGCGAGTACTTCCGCGACAACGGCATGCACGCCGTGATCTCGTACGACGACCTGTCCAAGCAGGCCGTGGCCTACCGCCAGATGTCGCTGCTGCTGCGCCGCCCGCCGGGCCGCGAGGCCTATCCCGGCGACGTGTTCTACCTGCACTCGCGCCTGCTCGAGCGCGCCGCCAAGATGGGCGACGCCGCCGGCAACGGCTCGCTGACCGCGCTGCCGGTCATCGAGACCCAGGCCAACGACGTGTCGGCCTACATCCCGACCAACGTGATCTCGATCACCGACGGCCAGATCTTCCTCGAGACCGACCTGTTCTACCAGGGCATCCGCCCGGCGGTGAACGTCGGCCTTTCGGTCTCGCGGGTGGGCTCCTCGGCCCAGACCAAGGCGATGAAGAAGGTCGCCGGCAAGATCAAGGGCGAGCTGGCGCAGTACCGCGAGATGGCGGCCTTCGCGCAGTTCGGCTCGGACCTCGACGCCTCGACCCAGCAGCTGCTCAACCGCGGCTCGCGCCTCACCGAGCTCCTGAAGCAGCCGCAGTTCTCGCCGCTGAAGATGGAGGAGCAGGTCGCGGTGATCTACGCCGGCGTCAACGGCTACCTCGACAAGATGCCGGTCGCGAAGGTCCGCCCGTTCGAGGACGCGCTGCTGTCGACGCTCCGCACCAAGCACGCCGACCTGCTCTCCGCGATCCGCGACTCGAAGGACCTGTCGGACGACAGCGCCGCCAAGCTCAAGAGCGTGGTCGAGAGCGTGGCGAAGTCGCTCGCGAACTAGACGAACCCGCCTCATCGGGCGCCCGGCGACGGGCGCCTGGTCGTGAACAGGCCCTGAGAGACCGGACCACCCGATGGCGAGTTTGAAGGATCTGCGCAACCGCATCACTTCGGTGAAGGCGACGCAGAAGATCACCAAGGCGATGCAGATGGTCGCCGCCGCCAAGCTGCGGCGCGCACAGACGGCTGCCGAAAGCGGCCGTCCCTATGCCGAGAAGATGGCGGCGGTGCTCGGCAACCTCGCCGGGAACCTCGTCGGCGGCGTCGGCGCGCCGAAGCTGCTGGCCGGCACCGGCAAGGACCAGACCCACCTGCTGATCGTCTGCACCGGCGACCGCGGCTTGTGCGGCGCTTTCAACTCGTCGATCGCGCGCCTGGCGCGGGCGCATGCCGACAAGCTCGCGACCGAGGGCAAGACCGTCAAGATGATGACGGTCGGCAAGAAGGGTCTGGACCAGCTTCGTCGCCAGTTCCGCGAGCAGATCGTCGAGTCGCAGGACATCCGCGGCAACCGCCCGGTCGACTACCCCTTCGCCGCCGAGATCGCCGACAAGATCCTGACCCGCTACGAGGCCGGCGAGTTCGACGTCGCGACGCTGTTCTTCTCCGAGTTCCGCTCGGTGATCTCGCAGATCCCGACGGCGCAGCGCCTGATCCCGGCGGAGCTGCCCGAGGGCGGCGCCAGCAGCACCGGTGCGCCGGCGGATTCGGCGATGGAATTCGAGCCCTCTGAGGAGGCGATCCTCGAGACGCTGCTGCCGAAGAACCTCACGGTTCAGGTCTACCGGGCGCTCCTCGAGAACGCCGCATCCGAGCAGGGTGCACGCATGAGTGCCATGGATTCCGCGACCCGCAACGCGGGCGAGATGATCAAGAAGCAGACGCTGATCTACAACCGCACGCGTCAGGCGATGATCACCAAGGAACTCATCGAAATCATTTCGGGCGCCGAAGCCCTCTAAGCGCCTTCGCCGGCGCACCGACCGCATACCTTTCAAGGGCACGCAATCATGGCAAACACCGTTTCCCCCGGCGCCGGCTCCAACAAGGTCGGCAAGATCGTCCAGGTCATCGGCCCCGTCGTCGACGTGCAGTTCGACGGCCACCTGCCGGAGATCCTGAACGCGCTCGAGACCAAGAACAACGGCAACCGCCTTGTGCTGGAAGTCGCCGCGCAGCTCGGCGAGAGCACCGTGCGCTGCATCGCGATGGACACCTCCGAGGGCCTGACCCGGGGCCAGGAGTGCACCGACACCGGCTCGCCGATCATGGTCCCAGTCGGCCACAACACGCTCGGCCGCATCATGAACGTCATCGGCGAGCCGATCGACGAGGCCGGCCCGATCCAGTCGGACTCGCTCCGCGCCATCCACCAGCCCGCGCCCCCCTATACCGACCAGTCGACGGAGTCGCAGATCCTCGTCACCGGCATCAAGGTGGTCGACCTGCTCGCCCCCTACGCCAAGGGCGGCAAGATCGGCCTGTTCGGCGGCGCCGGCGTCGGCAAGACCGTGCTGATCATGGAGCTGATCAACAACATCGCCAAGGTGCACTCGGGCTACTCGGTCTTCGCCGGCGTCGGCGAGCGCACCCGCGAGGGCAACGACCTCTACCACGAGATGATCGAGTCCAAGGTGAACATGGACCCGAAGGAGAACGGCGGCTCGGCCGAGGGCTCCAAGTGCGCGCTGGTCTACGGCCAGATGAACGAGTCTCCCGGCGCCCGCTCGCGCGTCGCGCTCACCGGCCTCACCATCGCCGAGGACTTCCGCGACCAGGGCCAGGACGTGCTGTTCTTCGTGGACAACATCTTCCGCTTCACTCAGGCCGGCTCGGAAGTGTCGGCGCTGCTCGGCCGCATCCCCTCGGCCGTGGGCTACCAGCCGACGCTCGCCACGGACATGGGCGCCCTGCAGGAGCGCATCACCACCACGAACAAGGGCTCGATCACCTCGGTGCAGGCGATCTACGTGCCGGCCGACGACCTGACCGACCCGGCGCCCGCCGCCTCGTTCGCCCACTTGGACGCGACCACGACGCTGTCGCGCTCGATCGCCGAGAAGGGCATCTATCCGGCGGTGGACCCGCTCGACTCGACCTCGCGCATGCTGTCTCCGGCGATCCTCGGCGAGGAGCACTACGATGTCGCCCGCAAGGTCCAGCAGACGCTGCAGCGCTACAAGTCGCTCCAGGACATCATCGCCATCCTCGGGATGGACGAGCTGTCGGAAGAGGACAAGCTGACGGTCGCGCGCGCCCGCAAGATCGAGCGCTTCTTCTCGCAGCCCTTCTCGGTGGCCGAGATCTTCACCGGTTCCCCGGGCATCCAGGTGCCGCTGGAAGACACGATCAAGGGCTTCAAGGGCCTCGTCGAGGGCAAGTACGACGACTTGCCGGAAGCGGCCTTCTACATGGTCGGCACCATCGAGGACGCCCAGGCCAAGGCGAAGAAGCTGAAGGCGGCCTGAGGCCTTGAACGCCAAGATCGTCCTGTTGGTCGTCGGCCTCCTGGCCGGCGGCCTCATCGGCTACGTGACGCGGCCCGAGGCGGCCGAGATCAAGATCGGCCCGCTCTCCGTCGAAGTGCAGGGCGACCGCCCGGCCGGCACCCGCGGCGGCGAGCTGACCAGCGGGCAGACACAGCACGTCGCCCTGTTCGCGGGCATCGGTGCTCTGATCGGTTTCGGCCTCGGCTTCGCCACGGACCGGCGCAGGGCCTAACTCTCAAGGCCGGCACGTAGCCCTCGGGTGGCCGCGCGCCGGGAATGACAAACGTCGGGATTCCGAGCGCATGGCCACCTTCCACTTCGATTTCGTCGGCCCCGAGCGGTCGCTGTATTCCGGCGAGGTCGAGTCGGTGCAGCTTCCCGGCACCGAGGGCGAGATGACGGTGCTCGCCGGCCACGCCCCGGTGCTCACCTCGCTTCGCGTGGGCGTGATCGTGGTCACCGAGCGCGCCAACAGCGGCAAGCGCATCTACGTCCGCGGTGGCTTCGCCGACATCGGGCCGACCGGCGTGACGGTGTTGGCCGAGCGCGCCGCCCCGATCGAGGAGCTGACGCCGGAATCCCTCGACCGGGACATCGAGGCGGCCGAGCTGCAGCGCGACGCCACCGAGGACCTGCAGAAGCGCGAGGAGCTGAACGGCCAGATCGTCCAGCTCCAAGAGACGAAGAACCTCCTCAAGCTCTGAGGCCTTCGCACCAATCACCAATCCGACCGAAGCCCGTTCGAACCGCCGTCACCGGCGCGGTTCGGCGGGCTTTTTCGTGTCTTGTGCCGACGCATCCTGGGCTAGCGCGTAGGCGATCAGCGCCTCGGCCGCGTCCGTCCCGACGGGACAGCCTGCTTCGAGCCAGCGTCGGCGCAGAGCCGCGAGGGCGACCCCGATCCTCGGCCCGGCCGGGATGCCGCGAGCGACGAGGGCCGCCCCGGTCACCGGCAGGACCGGAGCGGGTTCATCCTTCAGGTCGCGCCAGGCGTTTGCAGCGTCCGGGCCGATCACTGGGCGCGGCTCGCCGGCGGTCGCGTCCATCGCCGCTTGAAGGGCTGCAGGCCCGTGCTCGGCCACGAGCGCACGGAGCGCCGGCCGGTCGATCGCGGCGGGGGTCTTCAGCGCGGCGAGGGCGCGGGCGTAGGCGTCGAGGGTAGCGTGCTCGGCCTTCGAAAGCCGCAAACCCTCCGCGAGGCGCTCGGCCTCGGCTCGCGTGGTCACGGACAGCGCGGCGAGCCGCTGGATCGTGCCGGCGCCGGCCTCGATCGCGCGCGCGAGCCTGCCTCGCTCGGCGACGCCGCCGGTGATGCGAGCGAGAAGGCCGGTCTCGTCGAGGATGGCGACGGCGCCCGGCGCACCGGGGGCGGCCAAGAGCTTCAGGAACTCCATGCGGGCGCGCTCCCGCGACAGGCTCGCCAGGGCCGCTCGCGCGGCGACGCAGGCGGCGAGCGCCGGAGCATCGGGCTCTCCTCCACCGAACCGGGCGTGAAAGCGGAAGAACCGCAGGATGCGCAGGGCGTCCTCGCGGATCCGCGTCGCGGGGTCTCCGATGAAGCGGATGCGGGCCTCCGCGAGGTCGGCGCGGCCGCCGGTGGTGTCGTGGAGCGTGTCGTCGGCGCCGAGCGAGAGCGCGTTCACCGTGAAGTCCCGCCGCTCCGCGTCGCGCGTGAAGTCCCGGCCGAACCGCACGATCGCGTGCCGCCCGTCGGTCTCGACGTCCTCGCGCAGGGTCGTCACCTCGACCGGCCGCCCGGCGACGACCAGCGTCACGGTGCCGTGCTCGATCCCGGTCGGCACGGCCTTCAGGCCCGCCGCCCGCGCCCGATCGATCACGGCGTTCGGCAGGAGCGTCGTGGCGAGGTCGATGTCGGCGGCGTCGACCCCGAGGAGCGCGTCGCGCACGCAGCCGCCGACGAGCCGGGTCTCCTCGCCAGGTGCATCGAGGCCGGCGAGGACGGCGCGGACCTCGGGCCGGGCGAGCAGCCGCGCCGGGCCGTCGGGGTCGAGGCGCCGCATCAGCGGAACTCGCCTGGCACCAGCCGGCCGTTCTCCATGTGGGTCGGCACGAAGCCGGTGGCGTGGCGCTCGGAGAACAGGCCCGAGGCCACCAGCGAGGCGATCACCACGGCCAAGCCGGCCAGGACGAGGCGAAAGGCCTGGGCGTCCCAGTGCGCCCGCTGCAGCGGGTTGCGGCCGACGAGCAGCAGGTAGGTGAAGAACAGCCCGAAGGGCAGCAGGAAGAGCCCGAACTCCTCCACGAGGCGACGCAGCATGGCATCCGATCGATGGGCGCGGGCGATTCCCGCTCGGCTCAGAGGTGGGACTTCGGTGGCCCGAATTCGAGCCGTTCGGCGAGGTTGTGCAGGATGCCCGCCGTCACACCCCAGATCAGGCGCTCGCCGTAGGGCAGGGCGTAGAAGCGCCGGTCGCGGCCTTGCCACACCCGCATCCGCAGCTCGTAGCGCGACCGGTCGGCGATCACCGCCAGGGGGACCTCGAAGATCGCGTCCACCTCGGCCGGGTTCGGCGCGAGGCGCGCCTCCCGGTCGACGAGGCCGATCACAGGCGCCACCAGGAAGCCGGTGCCGGACAGGTAGGGATCGAGGTAGCCGAGCATCCGCACGTGACGCGGCGACAGGCCGACCTCCTCCTCGGCCTCGCGCAGGGCCGCCGCCATCGGGCTTGCGTCGGTCGGGTCGATCTTGCCGCCGGGCAGCGCGACCTGGCCGGAATGGTCGCGCAGGTGGGCGGCGCGCTGCGTCAGCACGATCGCGAGGCCGGATTCGCGCGCGACGACCGGCACCAGAACGGCCGCCCGCCGGTGCGGCGGCGGCGGGATTACGGCGCTGCCGTCGGGCTCCAGGCTGTGGTCGCCGCGCGGGTTCGAGGTCGGGTCGTCCGGCCCGGGCGGGTCGCGGGCGAGCCGCGCCTCGGCGCGGGCGAGGAAGTCGGCGAGGTCCGCGTCGCGCGTCGGGCTGTCCACGGCGCTCACGCGGCGTCGGCCGGGGCGATGCGGTGGAAGCGGCCGCCTGCGGCGATGCCGAGCCACGGCACGCCCTCGATCTCGCGCTCCTCGGCGAGCGCCACGAGATCGTAGGTCAGCGCCCGCGTCACCAGCGCCCAGAGTCCGCGGCGGACGTGGAGGTAGGGCTTGAGGGCGCCGGCCTCGCCCTCCGCGAAACGTAAGCCGTGCTCGGAATCGACGGGCACAAGGTCGTCGACGTTGGTGCGGAAGCTGATGCGGCGCGCGTCGCCCTCGCCGTCGATCGCCATCTCGACGGCGACGAAGGCCGCATCCTCCACGGTGATCGAGACCTTCTCCACCGGCGTGACCAGCACCGTCGTACCGTCGGGCTCGCGCCGCAGGATCGAGGCGAACAGCTTCACCATCTTCGGGCGGCGGATCGGCGTGCCGTCGTGGAACCAGGTGCCGTCGGCGGCGATGCGGATGTCGATCGCGCCGCAATCGGGCGGATTCCACTTGTCCACCGGCGGCAGCCCGCGCTTGGGCAGCTCGGCCAGGGCCGCGCCGAGGCGGCTCAGGGTCGGATCGTCGGAGGCGGTCATGCGCCCTCAGATAGCGCGCCGGACGGGCCGGGAACCGGGGGCGCCTCCGGGCGCCGGCGCAGGATCTTCCAGACGCCCGAGGCGACGCCGACCACGCGCGCCGCGTGGCGCAGCTCGCAACGCAGGAAGACGAGCGAGCCGGTGCGCTTGATGATCTCGGGCGCCAGGGTGATCCAGTCGCCGAGCCGCGCGGTGTCGACGAACTGCATCTCCATTTGGATCGTCACACAATTCGCCCCGTCGGCCGCCCGCATCGCGGTCTCGCCCAGCGCCCGGTCGGCGAAGCTCATCAGCATGCCGCCGTGGACCACGCCGATCAGGTTGGCGTGCTTGTCGGCGGCACGGAACGCGTAGGCGCCGTCGCGGACGTAGACCGGCCCGACATGGGCGATGAAGCCGGTGTCGTGGATCGGCGTCCAGCCGTCGCCCTCGTGGGGCTCGGCCTCGGGCGTTCGCAGTTCGCTGGGCGTCATGGGGGCGGGATCTCGATCGCGCGGCGGGCGCATGCGCAGGGTTTTGTGGCACGGTCGCATCGCGACCGCCGGCTGTCACGCGAAGTTCGGGGCACTTCAGGCTTTGGCTCACCTCACCCGCTTACGTGCCCCGCGGCTTGGCGCGGCGGGTGGGTGGCGCCTCCAGCGGATTCTCCGGCCAGGGATGGCGCGGATAGCGGCCGCGCATCTCGGTGCGCACGGCGCTCCAGGAGCCGCGCCAGAAGCCGGGGAGGTCGCGGGTGATCTGCACCGGGCGGTGGCCGGGCGAGAGCAGGTGGAGGACGAGCGGCACCCGGCCCACAGTCGGATGCGTCGCCAGCCCGAACAGCTCCTGCACCCGCACGGCCAGGACCGGCCCGCCCTCGGCCTCGTAGTCGACCGGGATGCGCGAGCCGGTCGGAACCTCGACATGGGTCGGCGCCTGGGCGTCGAGTCGGGCGAGCAGCGGCCACGGCAACAGCTCATGCAACGCCTCGCCGAGGTCGGCGGCGGAGACGGCGTCGAGGCCGAGGCGGCCGACGAGGGCTGACGCGAGCCAGTCCTCGATGGTCTCCAAGAGGGTGGCGTCGGCGAGGTCGGGCCAGTCACCGCCCTCCGCCGCGCGCAGGAAGGCGATGCGGGCGCGCCACTGCGTCAGCGCCGGGGTCCAGGGCAGCCGTTCGAGGCCGAGGCTGGCGATGCCGCGGGCCAGCACCCTGGCCGAGTCGAGGTCGGCGGGCACGGGGCGCGTGCGCTCGCCGAGGGTGATGGCGCCGAGCCGGCGCAGGCTGCGGGCCCGCAGCGCCCGCGCCGCGCCGTCGAAGATCACCTGCGTCACGCCCTCGATGCGGTCGGCGAAGGCTGCCTCGATCGCGTCGAGGTCGATCGCGGCGGCGGCGAGGATGCGGGCGTTGCCGGCGGCGCCGACGACGTCGGCCACCACGAGGAAGGGCTCGCGGGCGAGCGGCGAGGCGGGGTCGAGGCGCCCGGCCCGCCCGTTGGCCATCACGAACTCGCCGTCGCGCCCGCGCGCCTTCGCGACCCGGTCGGGGTAGGCCAGCGCCAGGAGGGCACCCGCCGCCGGGTCCGAGGTCGCGCGAGTCCCGGACGGGGAAGCCGAGCGCGCCCAGCCCTGGGCCATGCGGCGCATGTCGGCGGCGCGTTGCCCGCGGTCGCGCCGATAGCGCTCGACCCGGTCGGCGAGGTCCACCGCGTCGCCGCCGAGGCCACGCTCGACCAGGACGGCGGCGAAGTCGGCGGCGGCGGTCGCGGCGCCGAGGTCGGCGGCGGCGACCACCATGCGGGCGAGCCGCGGCGGCAGGGGGAGGGCGCGCAGGCGCCGCCCGGTCTCGGTGAGCCGCCCGTCAGCGTCGATCGCATCGAGGTCGCGCAGCATCGCGCGCGCCTCCTTCAGGGCTGGGGCCGGCGGGGGATCGAGGAAGGCGAGGGTGCCGGGATCGGTCACGCCCCACTCGGCGCAGTCGAGCACGAGCCCGGCGAGGTCCGCCGAGACGATCTCGGGCCGGGTGAACGGTTCGAGCGCGCTGGTTCCGGCCTCGGCCCAGAGGCGCCAGCACACGCCGGGCTCGGTCCGGCCGGCGCGGCCGCGGCGCTGGTCCACCGAGGCGCGGGAAGCCCGCGCGGTCACGAGCCGGGTGAGCCCGAGGCCGGGCTCGTAGACCGGCACCCGGGCGAGGCCGGAATCGACCACGATGCGCACGCCCTCGATTGTCAGCGAGGTCTCGGCGATGCTGGTGGCCAGCACCACCTTGCGCGCGCCCGGCCCGGCCGGCGCCACCGCCCGGTCCTGCTCGGCCGGCGTCAGCGCGCCGTAGAGCGGCGCGATCGCGACTTCCGGCCCGACGCGGCCCTCCAGCGAGGTGGCGACGCGGCGGATCTCGCCCTGGCCCGGCAGGAAGGCCAGGACCGAGCCCGGATCGGCCCGCAGCGCACGCAGGATCGCGTCCGCCATCGCATCCTCGATCCGGCGGTTGGGATCGCGGTCGGCGTAGCGGGTCTCGACGGGGAAGGCACGCCCCTCCGAGGCGACGACGGGGGCGTCGCCGAGCAGACGCGCGACGCGGGCGCCGTCGAGGGTGGCCGACATCACCAGGATGCGCAGGTCGTCGCGCAAGGCCGCCTGCGCGTCGAGGGCGAGCGCGAGGCCGAAGTCGGCGTCGAGCGAGCGCTCGTGGAACTCGTCGAACAGCACCGCCCCGACGCCGGAGAGTTCCGGGTCGTCCAGGATCATCCGGCCGAAGACGCCCTCGGTCACGACCTCGATGCGGGTGCGGCTCGAGATCTTGGAGCCGAGGCGGACGCGCAGGCCGATGGTGTCGCCGACGCGCTCGCCGAGCGTGCCGGCCATGCGCTCGGCCGCAGCGCGGGCGGCGAGGCGGCGCGGCTCGAGCAGAATGATCTTGGCCGTTCCGAGCCAGGACGCCTGCAGGAGGTCGAGCGGCACCCGCGTGGTCTTGCCGGCGCCCGGCGGCGCGACGAGGACGGCCGCGTTCGATCGGGCCAGCGCCGCTCGCAGGTCGGGCAGCGCCGCATCGATCGGCAAGGAGCTGTGGGGCAATGGGCTGCGCGCGAGGGCGTCGTTCGGGCGGGGCGCGGAGGATGGGGTCGCCGCCGCCGCGACGGTCTCAGCGGGGCGCTCGGACGCCATGACGATTCAACTCCTCGAACAATCCCGACTCCGGCAAGAAATAAATCCCCCGCCGACGGCATGATTTCACAGCCGGTGGCCGGAACCACGCGCCGTCCATGAACTTGTAGGCCCGCAGCGCACGAGCGCGGAACTGGAGAATCCTTGGATGACGCGTCTTTCTTTGACCCTCGCGACCGGCCTGCTCCTCGGCGGCCTCGGGCTCGGGTCGATCTCGGCCTCCGCCGCACCCGCGATGCCGCAGGCCGGCGTCGTCGCCGAGAGCACGAAGGACGCCGTCGCCTACCGTCACCACTACCGCCACCACCACTCCACGAAGGCCGAGCGCATGATGCGCCGCCGCAACACCATGCGCCACGGCAATCCGAACGCACGCAACCCGGCGATGCGTGGCTACCAGCAGAACCTCGGCGACACCGTCGGCGGCCCGCGCTACTGATCCGTCGCACGTCCCGACCACTCGACCTGAAGCCGGCGCCGCGTGGCGCCGGCTTTTTCGTGCCGCGAATTGGGGTACGCGCACGCGTGCCTTCTCCCCAGCGATCGGAGGAGCCCGCGCTGATCAAACACGGGCGGGTCTGCTAAGAGCGCTGCCATGGCCCGCAGCTCCGCCCGAAACCTCGCCGACGCCGCCGGATCCGGCACCGCGGAGGTCGCAGGCCCGACGCCGATGATGGCGCAGTACATCGAGATCAAGGCCGCCAACCCGGACTGCCTGCTGTTCTACCGGATGGGCGACTTCTACGAGCTGTTCTTTTCCGACGCCGAGACGGCCTCGCGGGCGCTCGGCATCGTCCTGACCAAGCGCGGAAAGCACGGCGGCGCCGACATCCCGATGTGCGGCGTGCCGGTGGACCGCGCCGACGACTACCTCAGCCGCCTGATCGGGCTCGGC
Organism: Methylobacterium sp. WL12; assembly: GCF_008039475.1. Taxonomy (NCBI): domain Bacteria; kingdom Pseudomonadati; phylum Pseudomonadota; class Alphaproteobacteria; order Hyphomicrobiales; family Methylobacteriaceae; genus Methylobacterium; species Methylobacterium sp. WL12. The sequence goes on from NZ_VRUW01000033.1 coordinate 31,524, forward strand.
CACCGCGTCGCGGTCTGCGAGCAGACCGAGGACCCTGCCGAGGCCAAGCGGCGGGGGCCGAAATCCGTGGTCCGCCGCGAGGTCGTGCGGCTGGTCACCCCCGGCACCATCACAGAGGACCGTCTTCTCGATCCCGGCAGCGCCAACCTGCTGCTGGCGATCGGCCGTCGCAAGGTCTCGGACGCGGCCTTCGCATACGGGCTCGCGGCGATCGACATCTCCACCGGGCGGTTCGCCCTGAGCGAGGTTCCGGGCGCCGACCTCGCCGGCGCGATCGCCCGCCACGACCCGCGCGAGATCGTGCTGTCGGACGCGATTCACACCGACCCGGCGCTCGCCCGCCTTTGGGCGGAGACGCGGGCGGCCGTGGTCCCCCTGGCCCAGGCGGAGCTGGAGCCGGCCTCGGCCGAGCGCCGCCTCCGCGAGCAGTACGGCGTCGCGACGCTCGACGGCTTCGGCACCTTCACCCGCGCCGAGATCGCCGCCGCCGGCGCAGCCCTGCTCTACGTCGCGCGAACCCAGCTCGCCGCCCGCGCTCCGCTCTGCGTGCCGACCCGCGAGGAGGCCGGGACCACGCTGGCGATCGACGCGGCGACGCGGGCCAACCTCGAACTCACCCGAACGCTCTCGGGCGAGCGGGTCGGCAGCCTCCTCGACGCGATCGACCGGACCGTCTCGGCCAACGGCGCGCGGCTGCTGGCCGAGCACCTCGCCGGACCGCTCACCGAGCTGGCCGCGATCGCGCGGCGGCACGATGCGGTGGCGCGGCTCGTGGAGGACCGCGCCCTGCGCGCCGCCCTGCGCGACGCGCTCGCCCGCGCCCCCGACCTCGCCCGCGCGCTTTCGCGCACCGGCCTCGGACGGGCCGGCCCGCGCGACCTCGCCGCGATCCGCGACGGGCTCGACGTGGCGCTGGCGCTCGGCGCACGCCTCGCGGACGGGACGGACCTGCCGGACGACCTGGCGCGGCTGGCGAAGATCCTCGCCCGCGCCGACCGCGACCTCGTCGAGACGCTGCGCGCCAGCTTGGCCGACGAGCTGCCGCTGAACCGGCGCGACGGCGGCTACGTCCGCGTCGGCTACCATCCGGAGATCGACGAGGCGCGCCTCCTCGGCAGCGACTCGCGCAAGGTCGTGGCGGCGCTCCAGGCGCGCTATGCCGAGGAGACCGGCTGCCGCACCCTGCGGATCAAGCATAACGGCCTGCTCGGCTACTTCATCGAGGTGCCGCAATCGGTCGGCGAGGCCTGCCTGAAGGGGCTGATGCGCGACTTCGTGCATCGACAGACCATGGTCGACGCCATGCGCTTCACCAGCGTCGAGCTCGGCGCGCTGGAGCAGAAGATTTTTGGGGCGGCCGACCGCGCGCTCGCACTGGAAGCGTCGGTGTTCGACGACCTCTCGGCCCGCACCGTCGCGCAAGCGGAGGCGATCGGCGGCATCGCCGAGGCGTTGGCTGCGCTCGACGTGGCCGCGAGCCACGCCGAGCTCGCGGTCGAGCTGGACTGGTGCCGGCCCCAGGTCGACGCGTCGCTGAGCTTCGTCATCGCGGAGGGCCGTCACCCGGTGGTCGAGGCGGCCCTGCGCAAGTCCGGGACAGCCTTCATCGCCAACGATTGCGACCTCTCGGGGGAGGGGCGCGGCCGCATCCGGCTGATCACCGGCCCGAACATGGGCGGCAAGTCGACCTATCTCCGCCAGAACGCCCTGATCGTGGTGCTCGCGCAGGTCGGCGCCTTCGTACCGGCGCGCGAGGCCCGGATCGGCCGCGTCGACCGGCTGTTCTCCCGCGTCGGCGCCGCCGACGACCTCGCCCGCGGGCAGTCGACCTTCATGGTCGAGATGGTCGAGACCGCCGCGATCCTCAACCAGGCGACACGGCACTCTTTGGTGATCCTGGACGAGATCGGGCGAGGGACCGCGACCTATGACGGGCTCTCGATCGCCTGGGCCTGCCTCGAGCACCTGCACGAGGCGAACGCCTGCCGCGCGCTGTTCGCCACGCATTTCCACGAGCTGACCGCCCTCGGCCAGCGCCTGGCGCGGCTCGACAACGCCACCTTGAAGGTCGCCGAGCACCGCGACGGCGTCGTGTTCCTGCACGAGGTCGTCCCGGGGGTGGCCGAGCGCAGCTACGGGCTGCAGGTGGCGCGCATCGCCGGCCTCCCAAGCGCCGTCGTCGCGCGGGCCGGCGCGATCCTGAAGGGGCTGGAGAAGGCCGAGCGCGAGCGTCCGAGCCGCCCGCGCATCGACGACCTGCCGTTATTCGCGAGCCTTGCGCCGCCGCCGCTTCCGGAACCGGCGATCGAGGCGGACGACAGGCTCGGCCTCCTGCTCGATGCGATCGACCCGGATGCGTTGACGCCGCGGGAGGCGATGGAGGCGCTCTATAGGCTCAAGCGCGAACGCGCGGCCGGCTGAGGCGCACTTACTCGGGTGCGCGACAGAAACCGTCCGGGCAGGGCGGGGCAGGGACACGCCCGGCGCGGCAGCCGGCGACATAGTCGAGGGTGCTCGCTACGACCCGCTCGGAATAGGGCTTGGCGATCACACCGAAGGCGCCGGCGAAATCGTCGGGGATACGCTTGGCGTTGGCGGTCATGAACACCACCGTCGTGCGCGGGTCGGCGCTGAGCGCCCGGGCGACGTCGACGCCGGTCGGCCCGTCGACGAGATGGATGTCCACCAGCGCCACGTCCGGCGCGGTAGACAGACCCAGCGCGATCGCCTCGGCTGAGCTCGCCGCGATCCCGACCGTGACGTAGCCGAGGTCGTCGAGCAAAAATTCCAGTTCGAGGGCGATCAGCGCCTCGTCCTCGACCACGAGGATGCGCAGGGCCGGTTCGATCACGCGTCCTCCGCCAGCGGAATCGCGATCTCGACCACGGTGCCGGGTCCGCGGTCGCGCCACGTGATCGTGCCGCGCAGCTGCCGCACCACCATCTCGACGAGGTTCCGGCCGAAGCCTGCCGGGTTGACCGGGCCGGCGTCGATCCCGACGCCGTCATCCTCGATCATCAGGTGCATGCCGGTCTCGGTGCGTCGCGCGGTGATACCGATGCGGCCGACCCGGTTCTGCGGGAACGCGTGCCGGACGGCGTTGCTCGCCAACTCGTGGATCATCAGCGCGAGCGGCGCGGCCATGGCGGCGGAGACCGCGATCGAATCGATCCGCGCCTCGACCTTGGTGCGCTCGGCATCGAGCCCGGCGTTGAAGTCCGACAGGAAGTCGTCGGTGAAGTCCGACAGGTTGAATTTGGTGACGTCGCCGGCCGAGTAGAGCATCCGGTGCGCGGTCGAGAGCGCGCCGATGCGCTCGGCCATGCCGGAGAGCGCATCGCGCGCCTCGCCCTCGGGCGTGCGCCGTGCCTTCAGCAGCATCAAGGACGAAATAACCTGGAGGTTGTTCTTGACCCGGTGATCGACCTCGTGAAGCAGCGCGGTCTTTTGCTCGAGGGCGGCCTGCAGGTCGGCAGTACGCTGTCCGACCTGGCGCTCCAACTCGTCGTTGGTGCCGCGCATCGCCTGCTCGACCGACCGCTTGTCGGTCATGTCGGCCTGCGCGGCGAAGAAGAATGTCACCCGCCCGTCGGCGTTCCGCACCGGGTTGACGGTCATGCTGTTCCAGAAGGCCGTGCCGTCCTTGCGATAGTTCAGCAGCTCGCACTCGATCGGCTCCGCCGCATCGAGCGCGGCGCGCAGGCGCGCGACCTCGGAGCGGTCGGTGCCCGCTCCCTGCAGCATCCGGCAATTGCGCCCCAGCAGCTCGTCGCGGCCGTACCCGGTGAGATTTAGGAACGCCTCGTTGACCCAGACGATCGGATTGTTGTCGTGGGCCGCGTTCGTGAGCAGCATCGGTGTCGGGCTCGAATCGAACGCCCGCGCGAACGTCGCCGGAGCGAGCGGGTAATCCGCCTGGTCGCTGGTCTCCATCATCCTGTAACCGATCGGTACGCGAGGAGCCTTGATGCATCGAGAGCCGCCGCGCTGGGCCCGCGCGGACGGACGGTGCAAGGAGAGCGGCTACGCTCGCCTCATCCGAACAGACCCGCGGGAGCAAGGTTCCCGATCGCCCGCGCTTGTACCCAAGCAAATGTGCGATGTCGCGTTAAGCCGACATCGACCATGATCCGTCCGCCGCCCCGCGCCCGGACGTTCCGCGACGCGTGGGCCGGCGCAAGGCTGCCACGATTCTTGCGGATCAAGGCTCACTGGCGTCAAGGAGTTCCCATCGCATGGCCACGGACACCGCACCGGACAAGCCCGCGCGACGGCTGCGGGTCCGCGACCTGGTCGAGGATCGGCGCATCGTCCTCATGCTGGCGCTCGGGTTCTCCTCCGGGCTGCCGCTGCTCCTGGTGCTCGGAACCTTCACCCTGCGGCTCGCCTTCTCGGACATCGACGTCAAGGCGATCGGCCTGTTCAGCTACGTGGCGCTGCCGTACTCCTTGAAGTTCCTCTGGGCGCCGCTGATCGACCGGATCGACGTGCCGGTGCTGAGCGCCCGCCTCGGCCGCCGCCGCGCCTGGATGGTGACGACCCAGGTGGCGGTGGCGATCTGCCTCGTGCTGATGGCCTTCACCGACCCGAAGACGAGCCTCGCGCTGCTCGGGCTCGGCGCCTTCCTCGTCGCCTTCTGCGCCGCGACCCAGGACGTGGTCATCGACGGCTGGCGCATCGACGCCGCCGGCACCGACTTCCAGGGCATCCTCGCGGCGACCTCGAACCTCGGCTACCGCCTCGGCCTGATCACGGCGGGCGCCGGCGCCCTCTTCCTCGCCTCCGACAAGGGCTGGACCTTCGCCTACCTGACGATGGCGGCGCTGATGCTCGTCGGCCTGGTCGCAGCCCTCCTCGCCCCCGCCTTCGACCGCGGCCGGCCAGAGGCCGCGACCGTCGATGCCGCGGCGACCGCCGCGACGCCGAAGGCGGACGGGACGCGGCTGTGGTCGGTCCGCCAGGCCGTCCTAGAGCCCCTGGTCGAGCTCCGCGAACGGATGGGGCCGGCCCTGTGGGGCGTGCTGGTCCTGGTGGCGCTCTACCGCATGCCGGATTTCGTCTCCGGCGTGATGGCGAGCCCGCTGTACCGGACGCTGGGGTTCGACCTGAAGGAGATCGCCACCGTCACCAAGCTCTACGGCATCTGGGTCGGCATCGCCGGCGGCTTCGCGGGCGGTTGGGCGATGGCGCGGTTCGGGATGTTCCCAACGCTGCTCGCCGGCGCCTTCCTCGCCGCCGCCTCGCACCTCTCCTTCGCCTGGCTGTCGACCGGCGGGCCGGAGGTCTGGCGGCTGACGGTGGCGATCTCGATCGAGAACTTCTGCGGCTCCTTCGCCGGCATCGCGCTGATCGCCTACATGTCGAGCCTGACCACCCCGGGCTACGCGGCGACGCAGTACGCGCTGTTCTCGTCCCTCTACGCGCTGCCGGGCAAGCTCGTCGCGGGCACCGCGGGCTACATCGTCGCCGCGTTCGGCTACCCGACCTTCTTCGTCATGACCTCGGCTGTCGGCATCCCGGTGGTGCTGCTCTGCCTCGCCGTCGGCCGGACCCCGAGCCGGCGGCCTGCACCCGTCGTTCCCAACAGTGCGGCGACACCCGCCGCGGCGGGGGACGGGAACCCTCCGGTCTCCGTCCCGCTTCCTACCGGTTCGCCGGGGGTGCCCTTGAGAACCCGGTCGTGAGGAGGAAAGCATGAGCGACATCGCGCTGACCGGTGAGGTCCTTCCGGCCGCCACCGAGTCCATCGAGCGTCCCTTGAGCGAGGCGGACCTCGCGGCGTTGCGCCGGTCCGTTCGCGCACTGGAGCAGCCGGGCCTCGCCGCGAGGCTCTCGGCCGCGGCCGGCGCCCCCCTCGACATGATCGGCCGCTCGCTCCCGGCCCCCGTGACCGAGGCCGTCGGACGCTCGACCGAGGCCGCGATGCGGGGCGCCCTGCGGGTCGCCCTGAAGACGCTGCCGAAGGTCGCGGTCGCGCCGGCCGCCGGCACCGCGGTCGAGGGCGTCGCCGCGAAGGCCGAGGGGGGCCTCGGCGGGCTGCTCGGCAGCCTGACCGGATCGAGCACCTTCAACCACAAGGCCCTGGCGGCGCTGTCGGGGGCGTTCGGCGGCGCCTTCGGCCTCGCGACGCTCGCCGTCGAGCTGCCGGTCTCGACCACCCTGATGCTGCGCTCGATCGCGGAGATCGCGCGGGAGGAGGGCGAGGACCTCGACGACCCGGAGGGCGCGCTCGCCTGCGTCCAGGTCTTCGCACTCGGCGGAAAGACCGATGCGGCGGCCGGGGGCGCGGGCGCCGACGGCACGGGGCTGGTCGAGAGCGGCTACTTCGCCGTGCGCGCCGCCCTCGCCAAGACGATGGCCGAGGCCGTGCGCTACGCCGGGAGCAAGACCCTGCTCGACCAGTCCGCCCCGGCGCTGATCCGCTTCACCGCCCAGATCGCGGCGCGCTTCGGCATCGTGGTCTCGCAGAAGGTCGCCGCGCAGGCGGTGCCGCTGCTGGGCGCGTTCGGAGGGGCAGCGGTCAACACCGCCTTCATGGGCCATTTCCAGTCGATGGCGCGTGCCCACTTCACCGTCCGGCGCCTGGAGCGCACCTACGGGCCGGCGACCGTGCGCGCAGCCTACGAGGTGGAGAAGGTCACGCTCGGCGTCGCATGACGCGCCGGACGCGCCTATTCTTCACCGCGGATCGCTGAGGACCAGGGAGGCGAACGCTGCTCGGGAACGCGGAGATGATCGGCCGCCTGGCGCTGGCGGCCCTGCTCGGCAGCGTGATCGGGCTCGAGCGCGAGCGCCTGCTCTGGGCGGCGGGCCTGCGCACGCACATGCTGGTCTGCGTCGGATCCTGTCTGATCATGCTGGTCTCGAACTACGGCTTCGCCGATGCGCTCGGGGCGAAGAACGTCGTCCTCGATCCCTCGCGCGTCGCGGCGCAGGTCGTCTCCGGCATCGGATTCCTCGGTGCGGGCACGATCCTGCTACGCGGCGAGGTGGTGAAGGGTCTGACCACCGCCGCGAGCCTGTGGGCGGTGGCGGCGATCGGCCTCGCCATCGGCGGCGGGCTCTACGTCCCGGCGGTGGCGACCACGACCTTCGTCATCGCGATCCTGGCGGGGGTGAAACCGCTGGAGGAGCGCTGGCGCGACCGGATGCAGACGCGGACGCTTCGCATCGTCGCCAAGCGGGGGACGCTTTCAATCGACACCCTTCACGTCGCGACCGGGGAACGTGCCTCGCGGGTGCGCCAGTTCACGGCGCGCACCGCCGAAGACCCCGCCCTCGACGAGATCGAGGTGGCGTTCGTGCGCCTGTCGGCCACCAGCGTCGAGGCGATCGCCGTGACGCTGCGGGCGAACCCCGACGTCGTCAGCGTCGAGACGGTGCAGCGCTAAAGCATTTTCAAGCGCGGTGGATGCCGGCTCGCGCGAAGAAGATGCGACCACACAGCAGGTTGGGCCGATTTTCGTGATCCAGAGATCACGGAAAACGGCCCAGGCGGTCGCCGTCACGCCTTCCTGAGGCCGAACCAGCCGGCGAGGCCTGATTTGGGCGCCGGCTCGCCGTCGAGGAACATCCGGTAGGCCGGGTTGTCGGTCTCGTCGAAGCAGGGGAAGCCGAGCGCCCCGACCGCAGCGTCGAATTTTTCGCGCGCGCCTGGCGGCACGGCGATGCCCGCCAGCACCCGGCCGTAGTCGGCGCCGTGGTTGCGGTAGTGGAACAGGGTGATGTTGAAGCCCTCGCCCAGCGCATCGAGGAACTTCAGCAGCGCGCCCGGCCGCTCCGGGAACTGGAAGCGGTAGAGCCGCTCATGCGCGAGGCCCGAGGCGCGGCCGCCGACCATGTAGCGGACATGGACCTTGGCCATCTCGTTGTCGCTCATGTCGTGGACATCGTAGCCGTCGGCGACGAGCCCGGCGATCAAGTCGCGCTTCTCGGGCCGTCCGCCCGGCAGGTTGATGCCCACGAAGATGCGCGCCTGCGCGCCCGGCGCGTAGCGGTAGTTGAACTCGGTGATCGCCCGCGGCCCTAGGGCCGTGATGAAGGCCCGGTAGGCGCCGGGCTTCTCCGGGATGGTGACGCCGAGCAGGACCTCCCGCTCCTCGCCAAGCTCGGCCCGCTCGGCGATATGGCGCAGCCGGTCGAAGTTCAGGTTCGCCCCCGACGAGATCGCCACAAGCGCGCCGTCCGAGCCGTCACCCTTCGCCGTGCGCTCGGCGTAGAGCTTGGCGCCCGCGAGCGCGAGGGCGCCCGACGGCTCGGAGACCGCGCGGGTGTCGTCGAAGATGTCCTTGACCGCCGCGCACATGGCGTCGGTGTCGACGGTGATGACCTCGTCGAGGTGCTGGCGGCACAGGCGGAACGTCTCGGCACCGGCCTGGCGCACGGCGACGCCGTCGGCGAACAGGCCGACCGTCGGCAGCAGGACGAGCTCGCCGGCCTTCAGGGCCGCCGCCATGCAGGCGGCGTCGTCCGGCTCGACGCCGATCACCTTGGTCTCGGGCCGCAGGTACTTCACGAAGGTCGCGATCCCGGCCGCCAAGCCGCCACCGCCGACGGGCACGAAGATCGCCTCGATCGGCCCGGTATGCTGCTGCAGGATTTCCATGCCGATCGTGCCCTGTCCGGCGATCACGTCCGGGTCGTCGAAGGGGTGGAGGAAGGTGAGATCCTGCTCGGTCTCGATGCGCCGCGCCTCGGTCAAAGCCTCGTCGAAAGCGTCGCCGTGCAGGATCACCTCGGCACCCCGCGCCCGGCAGGCGTCGACCTTGATCGCCGGCGTCGTGCGCGGCATCACGATCACCGCCCGCACCTTCAGGCGCGCGGCCGCCAGCGCCACGCCCTGAGCGTGGTTGCCGGCCGAGGCGCAGACCACGCCGCGGGCGAGCTGCTCGGGCGAGAGCGCCGACATCTTGTTGTAGGCGCCGCGCAGCTTGAACGAGAAGACCGGCTGCAGGTCCTCGCGCTTCAGCAGCACCGGCCGCCCGAGACGCGCGGTGAGCCGCGGCATCGGATCGAGCGGGCTCTCGATCGCCACGTCGTAGACGCGCGCCGTGAGGATCTTGCGGATGTAGTCGGGCGCCGGTTCGGCCGGGTGCGGGGCTGGTTTCACGGTGTCGGACATGCTGCCGGCAATAGCGGCTTGCGGCGCAAGATGCGAGCGGGCGAAGGCGCGCGGCTCGGCCGAGGCCCGCGATGCCCGACCGGCCTACGGCCCCCATGCGAGCGTGAAAGCCTACGCGACCGTCAGAGCACGAGGCCCTCGTCGAGGAGGTCGGGATCGAGCGGGCTGAGGAAGTAGGCGCCGATTCCGTTGCGGAAGCTGTGCGCCACCACCGCCTCGGTGGCGCCGAGGCGGACCTTGACGCCGACCGCGACCGGGGCCGCGAGGTAGACGTCCGCCCGCGCGATGGAGACCTCGGCGAGCCGGCCCTTGAGGACGGTGCCGTCGGCCAGGGCCACCGCCACCTCGGTGCGTCGCGGGACGATCCGCGGTGAGGTTCCGTGGCGGTCGAGCCGGCGGCTCTGGCGTCCCGCGAGCTCGACGAGGGTGCGGGCGATGGCGGTGTTGTGCTGCCGCCCAGGAGCCGGCTTCACCGTGAAGGCCCGCTCGGCTGTGTGGGCGACGCGGACTTCGAGGGTACCGACGAGGCCGATGCTGCAGGTCAGGTGCTCGCCCGGGTTCGGGACGATCGCGGAGCGGAAGCGGATGCCGTCGGCCCCGAGGCGACAGGTCACCGCGTAGAAATCCGGACGGGTCCGGCTCCAGAACAGCGACGGCAGGATCACCGCGTGCCGGCAGGATTGTTTTCTTGCGTGGGCAAGCGAGGCTTTCATGCAGTCTCGGGATAAGACGGCGGTCTTTACGGGAGTGCTGCGGAAATCCTATCAAATCGCGCGAATCGCGCGTTTCGGGAAAGGATGCCTGTGCGTGGGGCCAGCGCGTCAGAAGCGATCAAAGAGGGCCGCGATCCAGATCAGGGCGGCGAGCGCCTGCGCCGAGAACGTCCCGGCCGAGGCGAGGTCCTTCACGATGCCGATGCGCGGGTGCCGGCCGGGGTGGAGGTGGTCGCACAGCTTCTCGATCGCGGTGTTCAGGAACTCCGCCGCGAGCATCAGCAGGAGCGTCGCCATCAGGGCGACGCGGACCCAGAGGTTCGTGCCGAGCGCCAGCGCCGCCGGCACGCCCACGACGAGCAGCGCGAGCTCGAGCCGCACGGCGCGCTCGGTGCGGGCGCCGTGGACGAGCCCGCGCCATGAATTCAGGAACGCGAGCCAGAGCGCGTGCATTCACGCCGCCTCATCCATTCACGCGGGTTCCTGCGGCACCGCGCGGGCGATCCACTTGGCGAGCAGCGGGCCGGTGATCAGCACCACGAACAGCCGCAGCGTCTGCACCGCGAGCACGAACGACACGTCGACCTTCGAGCCGACCGCGATGATCGCCACCGAATCGAGGCCCCCGGGGCTGGTCGCGAGGAAGGCGGTGAGGAAGTCGATCGCCAGCAGGTGCGTCAGCCCGAGCGCCCAGCCGGCACAGAGCAGGATGACGGCGAGCGTCGCCACCAGGATGCCGGGCAGCGCGTGCAGCGTCGCGCGCAGGGTCTCGCGGGTGAAGCGCAGGCCGACGTACCAGCCGATCGTCGCGTAGGCGAGTTCCAGGATCGGCAGCGGCAGGGTGATGCTGGCGACACCGGTGGCATGGAGGGCGGCGCCGAGCAGCATCGGCCCGATCAAGGCGCCCGCGGGCAGGCGCAGCCAGAGACCGACGCCGGCGCCGACGGCCGCGACCGCGAGGGTGACCAGCACCGGCAGGAATGTCGCCGCCTCGGCGGCGGCCGGCGGCCCGGCCGTCGCCGAATCGGTGAGCAGCCGCGCCACGAGGGAGGCCGAGAGCACGACGGCGGCGACGCGCACGTATTGCATGAAGGCGACGAGGCGCGGATCGGAGCCGTATTCCTCGGCCATCGCCACCATCGCCGCCGCCCCGCCCGGCGAGGAGCCCCAGGCGGCGGTGGTCCCGGGCAGCACCCGCAGGCGCGTCAGGATCAGCCCGACGAGCGCGCCGGCCAGCACCGTGACGCCGACCACGAGCAGGATCAGGGGGCCGTCGGCGATCAGGGTCTTGGTGATCTCCGCGGTGATGGCGTGGGCCACCATGCAGCCGATCATCGCCTGGGCGGCCTGGAAGGCGGGCTTCGGCATCCGCAGCGGCGCCCCGCGCACCCCGAAAACGATCGCGGCGACCATAGGCCCGAGCAGGAGCGCGGCCGGGAACTGCGCCAGCTTCAGGCCGAAGCCGAGCAGAGCCGAGGCGGCGATCAGCGCCGCCCAGAGGGCGATGGTCCGTGTGGGAAAAGGCAAGGCGATGCGTCGGTTCAATCGATCGCATGGCGGAGACGCGACCCTGGCGCCGCGCTACACCCTGCCGTCCACCCTGTCACGCGGGCCGACGCACAACCCAGCCCTGTGCGAGTCGCCCTCGTCCGGGTGCCGTCACCCGGCGTCGATGGTCGCGTCGCGGCAGGCGGCGGTGCCGGCCGGAGCCTGGGCGCGGAAGAAGGCGGCCAGCGCGGCGAGGCCCGGCGCCCGCGGGTCGCTCGCCCGCCAGGCGAGCGCGATGGTCCGGCCCGGCCCGTCGGTGTCGAAGCCGCGGATCACGGTGAGCCCGCTCGGATCGGGGCCGGAGGGGACCGCCAGCGCCGGAAGCAGGGTGTAGCCGGCGCCCGCCGCCACCATCGAGCGCAGCGTCTCCAGGCTGGTGGCGTGGCGCCCGGCGGCGCTGCCGGCACCGCAGGCGGCGATCGCCTGGTCGCGCAGGCAGTTGCCCTCGTCCAGCAGCAGCAGGTCCGGCCCGGCGATGTCGGCTGCGCGCAGCGCCCCCCCTTGCGCCAGCGCGTGGTCGGCCGGGCAGGCGAGGCGGAACGGCTCGACGAAGAGCGGCGAGACGGTGAGCCCCGAGGCGGGCAGGGGCAGCGACACCAGCGCGGCGTCGACCCGCCCGTCGCGCAGGGAGGCGAGGATGTCGGCGGTGCGGCCCTCGCTGAGGGCGAGCGTCAGCATCGGGAATTCCTGGCGCAACATGCGCAGCACCAGCGGGAAGAGATACGGCCCCAGCGTCTGGATCGCCGCGAGGACGAGGCGGCCGGTGAGGGGCGCGCCGCGGCCCTCGCTCGCCAGCGCGAGCAGGCGTTGCGCCTCGGCCAACACAGCGCGGGCCTGCCGCACGATGATCTGGCCCGGCGCCGTCATCAGCACGCGGCGGTTGGAGCGCTCGAACAGGACCAGGCCGAGCGCACCTTCGAGCTTGCGCACCTGCACGCTGAGCGTCGGCTGGCTGACGTTGCAGCGTTCCGCCGCCCGGCCGAAATGCCCCTCGTCGGCGATGGCGACGACATATTCGAGATCGCGGAGCGAGAGGCCGGCGATGTTCATAGGCTGCGTCTATCACAGCCTTTCAGACGATGCATTGGTCAACCGGTCGCAGGAGGCGCATAAGGGGAGCCCGGAACGATTTCAGGAAACGGCGCGCCCCTCGCTGAAGGGCGCCGGCGCCGGCCCTCGGACTTCGTCGCCACCACGGAGAGATCTTTCGCATGAGCGATCAACGCCCGATCCTGACGACCCGCCAGGGCCACCCGGTCCGCGACAACCAGAGCACCCGCACGGTGGGCGAGCGGGGTCCCGCGACGCTCGAGAACTACCAGTTCATCGAGAAGATCACCCATTTCGACCGCGAGCGGATCCCAGAGCGCGTGGTGCATGCCCGCGGCGCCGGCGCGCACGGGTACTTCGAGGCCTACGGCAAGATCGGTAACGAGCCGGCCTCCAAGTACACCCGCGCCCGCGTCCTCAACGAGACCGGCGTGAAGACGCCGATGTTCGTGCGCTTCTCCACCGTGGCCGGCGCCAAGGAGAGCCCTGAGACCGAGCGCGACCCGCGCGGCTTCGCGGTGAAGTTCAAGACCGTCGACGGCAACTGGGACCTCGTTGGCAACAACCTCAAGGTCTTCTTCATCCGCGACGCGATCAAGTTCCCCGACATGATCCACGCGTTCAAGCCGGACCCGGTGACGAACCGCCAGGAGGCGTGGCGCTTCTTCGACTTCGTGGCCCAACACTCCGAAGCCATCCACATGGTCACGCACCTGAAGTCGCCCTGGGGCATCCCTGCGAACTACCGTGAGATGGAAGGCTCGGGCGTCAACACCTACAAGCTGGTCAACGACCAGGGCGAGGCCGTGCTCTGCAAGTTCCACTGGGAGCCCAAGCAGGGCATCCGCAACCTGACCTCGGCCCAGGCGTCCGAGATCCAGGGCAAGGATGTCGGCCACGCGACGCGCGACCTCTACGACAACATCAAGGCCGGCAACTTCCCCGAGTGGGAGTTCTGCGTGCAGATCATGCCGGACGGCCCGAACGAGCACCTGTCGTTCGATCCGCTCGACGACACGAAGCTGTGGCCGGTCGAGGACTTCCCGCTGCTACCCGTCGGCCGGATGGTGCTGGACCGCGTGCCGGACAACTTCTTCGCCGAGGTCGAGCAGTCGGCCTTCGGCACGGGCGTGCTCGTCGACGGCATCGACTTCTCGGACGACAAGATGCTCCAGGGGCGTACGCTGTCGTACTCGGACACGCAGCGCTACCGCGTCGGCGCCAACTACCTGCAGCTGCCGATCAACGCGCCGCAGCCCGGCGTGAAGGTCTACTCGAACCAGCGCGACGGGCAGATGACCTACGGCGTCGACGGCACCGGCCCGAACAAGCACATCAACTACGAGCCCTCGACGCTCGCCGAGGGCCTGCGCGAGGCCCCGAAGCCCGCGAAGGACTACCACCAGCCGGTGCAGGGCAACCTCGGCCGCTACCAGACCTCACGCACCGAGGACGACTACACCCAGGCCGGCGTGCGCTACCGTTCGTTCCAGGATTGGGAGCGCGACGACCTGATCGCCAACCTCGTCGGCGACATGAAGCAGTGCCCGGAAGCCATCCAGCTGCGGATGGTCTGGCACTTCTCGCATGCCGACGCCGATTACGGCCGCCGGGTCGCGGAAGGCGCCGGGATCGACCTCGCCAAGGCGCTGGCGCTGCCGCCGCTGCCGGGGCGCGCCGCCCCGGGCAAGCGCCTGACGCCCGAGACCTACACCGACGGTTCGCAGGCCCACCAGATCGCGGCCGAGTAAGCCGACCGCGGGCGCGATCCCGACGGCACCATCAACCCCGCGCGGTCGAAGGACCGCGCGGGGTTCTTTATTGGATAGGGCGCCCGGCCGGCGCCGCGGCGTTCCCTCCACCCGCGAAACGGTCTAAACGGCCGCTCCCGCGCCCCACGCGGTTCGGCCCTCGATCGCTTACCTGCCGCGTACGCAGGAGTGAGCCCGGAGATTTCCAGCGATGCCCATCCTCACGTTCCCCGACGGCAACACCCGCGCCTACGACGAGGCCGTGACCGGACGGGCCGTCGTCGAGGGCATCGCGAAATCGCTGGCCAAGCGCACCGTGGCGATGGCGCTCGACGGCGTCGTCTCCGACCTCTCCGACACGATCGAGCGTGACGCGCGCATCGAGTTCCTCGACCGCACCGACCCGCGGGCGCTGGAGCTGATCCGCCACGACTGCGCCCACGTGCTGGCGGAGGCGGTGCAGGCGCTGTGGCCGGGCACGCAGGTCACGATCGGCCCCGTGATCGAGAACGGCTTCTACTACGACTTCTCCCGCGACACGCCGTTCACGCCGGAGGACTTCCCGGCGATCGAGGCGAAGATGCGCGAGATCATGGGCCGGGACGCGCCCTTCACCAAGGAGGTCTGGAAGCGCGACGACATCCGCAAGGTGTTCGCTGACCGCGGCGAGGCCTACAAGGTCGAGCTGGTCGATGCGATCCCGCCCGGCGAAGACCTGAAGGTCTACCGGCAGGGCGACTGGTTCGACCTGTGCCGCGGCCCGCACATGACCTCGACGGGCAAGGTCGGCACCGCCTTCAAGCTGATGAAGGTCGCCGGCGCCTACTGGCGCGGCAATTCCGACAACCCGATGCTGACCCGCATCTACGGTACCGCCTGGGCCACGAAGGAAGACCTCGACGCCTACCTGCACCGGCTGGAGGAGGCCGAACGCCGCGACCACCGCCGGCTCGGCCGGGAGATGGACCTGTTCCACTTCCAGGAGGAGGGGCCGGGCGTGGTGTTCTGGCACGCCAAGGGCTGGACGATCTTCCAAGAGCTGATCGCCTACATGCGCCGCCGCCTCAAGGGCGACTACAGCGAGGTGAACGCGCCGCAGATCCTCGACAAGGCCCTGTGGGAGACCTCCGGCCATTGGGGCTGGTACCGGGAGAACATGTTCGCGGCCCAATCCGCCGGCGACGAGGCCGAGGACAAGCGCTGGTTCGCGCTCAAGCCCATGAACTGCCCGGGCCACGTCCAGATCTTCAAGCACGGCCTGAAGAGCTACCGCGACCTGCCTCTGCGCATGGCGGAATTCGGCGTGGTCCATCGCTACGAGCCGTCCGGCGCGATGCACGGCCTGATGCGGGTGCGCGGCTTCACCCAGGACGACGCGCACATCTTCTGCACCGAGGACCAGCTCGCCGACGAGTGCCTGACGATCAACGACCTGATCCTCTCGACCTACGCCGACTTCGGCTTCGACCAGATCGTGGTGAAGCTCTCGACCCGGCCCGAGAAGCGCGTCGGCTCGGACGCCCTGTGGGACCATGCGGAAGAGGTGATGACCCGTGTGCTGGCGCAGATCGAGGCGCAATCGGGCGGCCGCATCCGCACCGAGGTGAACCCGGGCGAGGGAGCCTTCTACGGGCCGAAGTTCGAGTACGTGCTGCGCGACGCCATCGGCCGCGACTGGCAGTGCGGCACCACGCAGGTGGACTTCAACTTGCCCGAGCGCTTCGGGGCGTTCTACGTCGACGCCGAGAGCCAGAAGGTGCCGCCGGTGATGGTGCACCGGGCGATCTGCGGCTCGATGGAGCGCTTCACCGGGATCCTGATCGAACACTTCGCCGGCCATTTCCCGCTCTGGCTCAGCCCCGTCCAGGTGGTGGTCGCCACCATCACCGGGGAGGCGGACGCTTACGCGCGCGACGTGGTGCGGGCGCTGACGCGCGCCGGCCTTCGGGTGGAGGCGGACCTGCGCAACGAGAAGATCAACTACAAGGTCCGCGAGCATTCGCTCGCCAAGGTGCCGGTGATCCTGGCGCTCGGGCGCCGCGAGGCCGAGGAGCGCACGGTCTCGATCCGCCGCCTCGGCAGCCAGCAGACCCGGACGCTGCCGCTCGGCGAGGCCGTGGCGAGCTTCGTCGCCGAGGCGACCTCGCCCGACCTCCGCCGGGCGGAGGCCGTCGCCGAGAGCGTGCCGAGCACCGATGCGGTGCTCGACGGGCAGCATCCGGTCGAGCCCGCCCCCTGATCGTGGAAACGAGGCCGCCTGCAAGCGGCCTCGTCTTCCTGTAAAGGCTATGACAGGATCGGCCCATGCGTGAGACCGCGATTCCTTCCGAGTCCACATCGCGAAGCCTGATCGGGACTTGGCGTCGGTTCGGGCCGACCGGTCCCGCCTACGAGGTGGTTGCGACCGGGTCCGTCACGGCCACGGGCGACCAGCTGATGCGCGTGCATGTCCTGGAGACGGGCGAGGAGCTGGATTACCCCCTGCGCGACATCCTCCACGATCACGACGAGGCGTGATGTTCGCCATCGCGTTCGACCTGAGCGTCGCGGAGGTGCAGGCGACCCATCCGAAAGGTGTCTCTCAGGCCTACGCCGACATCCGCTCGACACTCGCCGGGCATGGCTTCGACTGGGTTCAGGGCAGCCCCTACGTCAGCCGGATCGAGGACATGGCCGTCCTGTTCACGGCGATCATGGCCCTGAAGTCATTGCCCTGGTTCGCGCCTTCGGTCCGGGACATCCGCGCGTTCCGGGTCGAGCAGTGGTCGGACTTCACCGAGGTCGTGAAGGCCTAGCAGGCTGCTGCAGAAGTCTGTGGCGGTGTGGCCTTGGAGATGATTCACTCTGCCTGAGCGAGAGGCGGGGTTTGATTGATGCGCGGACGTGAGGCGGCCTCGACCAACCTGTTCAGCTACGTTCGGCTTGAGGAGCGTGTGCCGTCCGATCACCCGCTGCGGCCGATCCGGGCCTTGGCCGACGAAGTTCTGGCTGGGCTGAACGCGCGCTTCGAGCACCTGTACTCGGGCCTGGGCCGGCCTTCGATCCCGCCGGAGATGCTGCTTCGGGCGACACTGCTGCAGGCGTTCTTCTCGGTGCGCTCCGAGCGGATGCTGATGGAGCAGATCGATTATAACCTGCTGTTCCGGTGGTTCGTGGGGTTGGAGATCGATGCCGCGGTCTGGCACCCGACTGTGTTCACGCACAACCGCGACCGTCTGCTGGAGACGGAGGTGGCGCACGCCTTCCTGTCGGGTCTGCTGGCGCTCAAGCCGGTCAAGCGGCTGTTGTCGAGCGACCATTTCTCGGTCGACGGCACGATGATCGAGGCCTGGGCCTCGATGAAGAGCTTTCGGCCCAAGGACGGCTCGGGCGAACCGCCAGGCCCGGGCCGCAACGGCGAGCGTGACTTCCGCCGCGAGAAGCGCTCGAACGCGACCCATGCCTCGACTACCGACCCGGACGCCCGGCTCTACCGGAAGGCGGACGGCCAGGAGAGCCGGCTGTGCTACCTCGGCCACACGCTGATGGAGAACCGCAACGGCTTGGTGGTGGACGCCAGCCTCAACCACGCCACCGGCACGGCCGAGCGCGAGGCGGCCCTCCTCATGCTCGACCGCCGACCCCGCCGGCACCGGATTACGCTGGGTGCGGACAAGCTGTTCGACGTGGAAGCCTTCGTCGGCGACCTGCGGGCGCGGCGGGTGAGCCCGCACATCGCCATCAACGGGGCGGTCTCGAAGACCGGCAAGGTGCGCAAGACCGCCCTCGACGGCCGCACCACCCGCCATCCCGGCTACGCAATCAGCCTGCGCTGCCGCAAGCGGATCGAGGAGGTCTTCGGCTGGATCAAGGCTCAGGCCGGGCTGAGGAAGGTCAAGCTGCGCGGCCGAGCCAAGGTCGAGGCGCTGTTCACCTTCGCGGCCGCCGCCTACAACCTCGTGCGCCTGCCCAAGCTGCTGGCCGAGGCTCGCGCATGAAGAGCGGCCCAGGCCGGGCCGAGACGCAGCCCGCGACCTGGAGTACCATCGAAGCTGGCGGATCGAGCCGCGTCGAGGTGGGCTGATCTCGAAAAACAGCCCTGACGATCCAAATCGAGCGCCACGCCAGACTTCTGCAGCAGCCTGCTAGATGTTTGATCCCAGGGTTTGATGGTGCAGTCTTCACGTCGGAGTGGAGGGATGAGCTATGGGCCAAGTTCTTCACGGCAGCGCCACGACGACTGAGGCGATCCGTCGAGCGATCCAGCATAGTCAAGC
>NZ_VRUW01000034.1:0-48362 GCF_008039475.1 Methylobacterium sp. WL12
CTTCATCACCCTCCCCTGCCCCACTTCTACAAAGCCCGCTCGCCTACGCACCTTTCCTGCCCACCGACCTCCTGCGCCAGCATGGTGCCTTCATCGCGACCGATACCCGCTTCGCCGCCGCCACCCGACTCCTCGCCGCTCTTTGGCGCGCCGACCGCGGCCTAACCGCGGGCCTGCATGTCCGCCGCCTCCCGAACGGGCGAACGCGTTCGTCCCCTGCCGGCTGGCGCCTCAGGCCAGACGCAGCCAAGGCTGATGCGGCTTTCTTCTCCGCCGAGACCGCTGCGTTCGTGCAAAAGGCGCTGGTCCTGCGCGAGCCCGGCGCGCTCTGGGACGAGGCCAAGATCCGCGGCAACCTCTTGTCCTCGGCTGGCCTTGCCCTCAACCTCTTCGTCGCGCAGGCTCTCGACCTCACCTTGGCCACCCGCGTCTGGGCGCGTCTGTTGCCGGACTTTGTCCATCAGGTCACCGCCATCCGCTTCGAGACCAGCCCTGGCCGGGATGATCCCACCTACCTCGGCGATGGGACCGCCTTCGACCTCGTCGTCGACGTCATCACGCCGGACGGTGAGCCTGCCTTCATCGCAATCAAGCTGAAGTTCATCGAGGCCATGGTCGGCCCTGCTGCCTCACCGCGCCCTCGCTACACCGAGACTGCCCACGAAAGCCGCCTTTTCGTCGATCCTGCCAATCCCCTGCTCTACCGCCCCGGCCTCGAGCAACTGCGCCGCGAGCATTGTCTGGCCCAGCTCATGGTCGATCAGAGCGTCACATCTCGCGCCTGCTTCGTCCTCGTCGGTCCGCGCCTCAACCGACGCGTGACAGCCAGTGCCAAGCTTTACGCGGCCCAACTCGTCAATCCGGCCGGCGCCAGCCCAGACCGCGTCGGCTTCGTCCATCTCACCCTCGAGACGGTTCTCGCTGCCCTGCACGCCGCTGGTGCGGAGGAGCAGGCTGAGGCCATCTTCGTCCGCTACCTCGACCTCGACCGTGTCGCGGCGCTGGCGCTGGGCGACCCGCCGCCCGAGCCACCGACCACAGCAGCGCCCCTGCTTCTCCTCCCAGCCCCTTCGTCAACCGATGTGCCGACCGCTGCGGCGCGGGCTCGCGCCTGCCCTGACCGGCAGACCCAAACGGGGCCCCGCCCGAAACGTCTAGCGCTCACACGCCGCAGGGAGCCAGACATTGCCCAATCCAAGGCGGGCGCGAAGACAGGCAGACCCACGCCTTCGTCAACCTATACGCGTCGTCAGCGCCGCAGCCCCGATGTCTCGTCGTCGGAAGCTCTCTGATGGCCGGCCCGCTCCTCACCGCCGCTCAGCGCACAGCGCTCCTCGCCAACGGTCAGCGCACCGCCCGCGGCGAGGACATCGACCCAAAGCCCGTCGTCAAACTCTTCATGCCGGACGGACCTGGCACCTGGCTCCTGACCGAGCTCGATCCAGACCAGCCCACCCGTGCCTTTGGTCTATGCGACACTGGCCTGGGCTCGCCTGAACTCGGTTACGTCTGCCTCGTCGAGCTCGCCGCACTACGCGGCAGGCTTGGGCTGCCGCTTGAACGCGACCGCCACTTCGTCGCCGACCGGCTGCTCTATACCTACGCTACCGAGGCTCGCTGCACGGGAAGGATTGGAGCATGAGCCAGATCGCGAACCGCTCTGACCCCAACGCTCTATCCGATGTCATTGCCAGCGATGATGAACTCATCCCACACGTGACGCGCGATCCCGACACGGGGCTGCCCTGGCCCGAGCCGACCTGTCTCGAACCGGACTTCGTTGCGCTCGCGTTGTTCCTGTTCGATGCCTGCGCCGAGGCGACGGACGGCTGCCTTGTCGAGCCCGACGGTACCTGCGTGCACGGCCACCCGTCCTGGCTCAAACGTTTCGGCGTCATCTAAGGGTAACCCTCGCCTTAACCGGTCCGATGCACCAGCAGGGCAGCCAATGTGGGTGCGTGCGCCGGTCACAGAAGGAGGGAGATGGCGCGCATGCCGTGAGGCTTTCTTCGGCGCGCCGACAACGCTGTCTGTTCGAGCCACTTCCGTCCCGGCGTCCAGCGAACTCCCGCTATGAGGTAAGCGGAATTTTTGCTATATGGAACAGTAGTTTAGCTGGCCATGGTGGCTCATGCGATGTGGATAGATGCTGATGGCCGACCTCGCTTATTTTTCCAGCAAGGGGGCCTTTTCCTTGAAGGAGTTTCTTCACTGGTCCGGAATCGGCCGTACGAAGACGCTTGAGGAAATCACGGGTGGCCGCCTCCGCGCGGTCAAGGTGGGCCGACGCCTGCTCATCCCAGTCGAGGCCGCACAGGATTGGCTCGCGGCTCAGCCTCGTGTCGGAACTATTGGCACCGCAAATACGCCGCCTGCCGAGACCCGAGCACGCCATTGAAGGGGCCACTGCGATTCAGGCGACCGTCGTTCGGTCGCCTCGCACAGGCTGAACTTCGTGGACCCGCGCCGAAGCTACTTCGGAACACCGTCAGCCCGACGGTCAGTCCGGAACCGCTATGCCGCTTGTCATCACATCGTTGCCTGTCACACCGCCTGCTCGCACCGCGCCCAGCCCGACAGACACTGATCGGACCGCTGCCAGAGACGCAACCCCGCAAAGCCGCATCACCGCGCAGATCCTGGCACAGCTCGAGACGGCAGATCCCGCGGCGTGGACGCCGCCCTGGCACGGGGCCGACCCTCTGCCGTGCAACGCCCTCACCGGCTGGCGCTATTCGGGCATCAACATCCTCGTCCTCTGGGTCGCCGCCCAGGCAAATGACTACACCGACCCACGCTGGGCCACCTACCGGCAGTGGGCCGCCCTCGGCGCGCAGGTGCGTCGGGGTGAGCGCGGTACTGCCGTGCTCTTCTACCGCGACTTGACGCTTGCCGGCACCGATACGGTCGACGGCGCTGATCACGGCCCTCGGTTTGTTGCGCGTACGAGCCACGTCTTCAATGCTGCTCAAGTCGACGGTGCCTCTGACCGGGCTGCACATCTGCCGACCTGCTCGGCACACGACCCACTCCCAGTCCTCACCACTTTCATCTCAGCCACCGGTGCGCAGGTCGTCGAAGCTGGCACCCGCGCCTATTACAATCTTAGGACTGATACCATTCGCCTGCCGCCGCAGATTAGCTTCCACACAACCGAGGGCTACGCCGCTACGCTTGCCCACGAGTTAATCCATTGGACCGGCGCGCCGCAGCGCCTCGGCCGGGATTTCACCGGCAGCTTCGGTAAGCAGGCCTACGCCGCGGAAGAACTGGTGGCCGAACTCGGAGCGGCCTTCGTCCTGGCCGACCTCAACATCGCTCGCAGCCCGCACCCCGACCACGCCAATTATCTCGCGCACTGGCTGCCACTTCTACGCACCGAGTCCCGAGCGCTTGCCACCGCCGCCGGTCACGCCTCTCGCGCTGCTGCGTACCTGGCTGACCTGCAGGTTGCCGTAGGCCGCGGCCCCGTCGACATCGGCGCCTCGGTAATCCCTGCTGGATCAAGCCAAAGCGATGCCACCACAGGTCCTATCCGAGCAGCGGCCTGAACCTGCTACCACAGGTACAGGTATATATACCTGTCTTATAATAGATAGCTTTTATATTTACAGGAACGATTGTGCTTGGTATCCAGAGGCGTGGCGAACGGTTCGGCCCGGCCCGACGCCTCGGGATACGGGGAACCAACCGTTCGAATGCAAAGCGGCTCCAGACCGCTCATATAACCAGCATTGCCGCCATGCGCGTGGCTTAAGGGAGGATGTTATGAGCTTGGCGACAGGCTTGCCATCGGACTTCACTGAGCCGCTGCTAGAAGTTGATGGCGTCACGTTGCAGTACAAGACCCCTCACCACCTGGTCACGGCGACCTACCGGGTCAGTTTCCAAGTGTTCCCGAGCGATCGGTTTGTCCTGCTCGGCCCTTCGGGATGCGGAAAATCCACCCTCTTGAAGTCGGTCGGCGGCTACATGGCGCCGACGGAGGGCCAGATCCGCCTAAAAAAACAGGTTGTCGTCGAGCCCGGACCGGACCGAATGATGGTGTTCCAGGAATTTGACCAGCTCCTGCCCTGGAAGACCGTGCGCCAAAACGTGGCCTTCGCCCTCGAAGCCTCGGGGCGCCTGGCGGGCCGAGCCGCCGACGAGCGGGCCATGCACTATATCGACAAGGTTAACCTCTCGTCCTTCGCAGATAGCTATCCACACATGCTCTCGGGCGGCATGAAGCAGCGCGTGGCCATCGCTCGAGGCATGGCGATGGAGCCCGACATCCTGCTGATGGACGAACCGTTCGCGGCGCTGGACGCGCTGACCCGCCGGCGGATGCAGGACGAGCTCCTGGCCTTGTGGGAGGAGACGCGCTTCACGGTGTTGTTCGTCACGCACTCGATCCCCGAGGCGATCAAGATCGGCTCGCGCATCCTCCTGCTCTCGCCCCATCCCGGCGAGGTCAAGGCGGAACTCAACACCGCCGCCTCGCCGCAGGAAATCCAGCAGCTGGAGCAGCGCATCCATCAGATGCTCTTTTCCGAAGAGATTAAGGAGGCGGAGAATGTCTAGGACTGCGAAGGCGCTCGTGTCCCCCATCTCCCTCGGTCCGGTCCGCCCCGAGATCGTCCGCGAGACCGGCGGCGCCTATGGCGGCGCCATCGTCGAGAAGCCGCTTTCCACTGTCGAGCGCCTATACAATCACGGCTGGCTGCGAAAGCTCGTGATCCTGGCGGTGCTGGCCCTGATCTGGGAGGCCTATGGGCGCTACCTCGACAACGACCTCCTGTTCCCGACCTTCACCGCCACTGTCACGGCCTTCGCTCACGGGGTCGCGGACGGGACGCTGGTGCTGCGGGCCTGGGGCTCGATCAAGGTGCTGCTGATCGGGTACGCCCTCGGGATCCTGCTGGCGACGGTGCTGACCGGCATCGCGATCAGCTCGCGCATCGGCACCGACTTCCTCGAGACGATGACGTCGATGTTCAATCCCCTGCCGGCGATCGCGCTGCTGCCGCTGGCGCTGATCTGGTTCGGCCTCGGCAATGGCAGCCTCATCTTCGTGCTGGTCCATTCGGTCACCTGGGCCATCGCGCTGAACACCCATTCGGGCTTCCTCTCGGTCAGCCGGACCCTGAAGATGGTCGGTCGCAACTACGGACTGCGCGGCAGCCGGCTGATCACCAAGATCCTGATCCCTGCGGCCTTCCCCAGCATCCTCACGGGCCTCAAGGTCGGGTGGGCCTTCGCCTGGCGCACCCTGATCGCCGCGGAGCTCGTCTTCGGCGTCAGCTCGGGCTCGGGCGGCCTCGGCTGGTTCATCTTCGAGAACAAGAACATGCTCGACATCCCCAATGTCTTCGCGGGGCTTCTGACGGTGATCCTCATCGGCCTCTGCGTCGAGAACCTGATCTTCCAGACCATCGAGCGCCACACCCTGCAGCGCTGGGGCATGCAGGCCTAGTCAATCGAGGTCGGAGCGGTAGTTGAGCGCTGCCGTCCAGCTCTGGCGATACTCGATCGGGGCGCCGCTCAGAGCCACGGCGACCCGGCGCACGAGGAGAAGGGGTGTCTCCGGCGGGCAGCGGAGAGCCTCCGCGATGGTGGGGCTCGCCCGGTCGGTGGCGATCGTGTCGCGCGCCCGCGCCACGGTCTGGCCGCAACGCGCCTGGTAGAGCACGTAGATCTCCTCCAGCATCTCAGCCCCAGGCTCAAGTTTCAGCGCGGCGAAGGGCTCCGCCGGCAGCGCGATGCGCTCATAGATCATCGGCACGCCGTCCTCGCTGCGGGTGCGCAGCAGGACCAGCACCTTCGCCCCCGCTCCCAGACCGAGGGCGGCCCGGTCCTGCGCATCGGCCCGTGCGGTCCCGGCCGCGAGGACGTGCGCCACAGGGCGGAACGGCCGCCCGTCGTCGTGGACGAAGCGCAGGAAGCGGAACCGCGACCGGTCGCTCGAATGGGGCACCACCTGCGTGCCGCGTCCGTGCTGGCGCTCGAGCAGGCCCTGCCCGACGAGGTCCTCCATGGCCTTGCGGATCGTCCCGATGGAGACGCCGAGGTCGAAGGCCAGCTGCGGCTCGCTCGGCAGGTAGCCGCCCGGCTTCCAGGTCCCATCCACGATCCGGCGCAGCAGCAGATCGCGTGCCTGTAGGTAGAGCGGACGGCTCGCCAAGGGGGCAGCCACCGTGGCGGCCAGAGGAGCGGCGAAGCGCGCGTCCAGCGGCTCGCTTGGTGACGGCGCTGCGGAATGCGCTTGTGGTGCGACGGCGCGCATACGATTCGACATCGGCAACTCATGTGTATGACATATGACCGTTGACAGCGGTCGACGCGAGGCTATCGTGGCCCTCGGCACCGGACCAGAGAATTCGGGCCTGCCCAGGAGGAACACATGGCACTCGGCCGTTTCATCCGGCTCAGCGGAGCCGCGGCCCTGCTCTCGGCGAGCCTTCTGGCCGGCTCGGGATCCGCCCTGGCAGAGGCCGCCGTAGTGCGCCTCGCCAAGCAGTTCGGCATCTCCTACCTGCCCCTCACCGTGATGGAGGAGGAGCACCTCCTTGAGAAGCAGGCCCGCCAGCAGGGCCTGGAGCTCAAGACCGAGTGGCTGCGCTTCACCGGCGGTTCCGGCATGAACGAGGCCCTGCTCTCGGGGAACCTCGACTTCGCCGCTGGCGGCGTCGGGCCGATGCTGACGATCTGGGGGCGGACCCGGGCCAACCTGCAGGTCAAGGGCGTGGCGGCGCTCAATGCGATGCCGCTCTGGCTGGTCTCAGTGAACCCGGCGGTCAAGTCGATCAAGGACTTCACCGACAAGGACAAGATCGCTTTGCCCACGGTGAAGAGCTCCATCCAGGCGATCACCCTACAGATGGCTGCCGAGAAGGCCTTCGGCCCCGGCCAGCAAGGCAAGCTCGATCCGCTGACGGTCTCGATGGGCCATCCCGATGCACAGACGGCGATGCTCGGCGGCCGCTCCGAGATCACCGGGCATTTCGGCTCGCCGCCGTTCCAGGAGATGGAGCTGAAGGACCCGCGCGCCCACAAGGTGCTCGACAGCTACGACGTGCTGGGCGGGCCACACACCTTCAACCTCGTCTGGGCGAGCAACCGCTTCGTCAGCGCCAACCCGAAGATCGTGGCGGCCTTCCGGGCCGCCCTGGACGAGAGCTTGGCGCTGATCAAGGCGGAGCCCGCCAAGGTGGCGGCTCTGTGGATCAAAGCGGAGAACGCCCGGCTGACCGAGGCGGAAGCCGTGGACATCATCCGCGCGCCGCAGACCCAGTGGATTAGCGCGCCGCTGAACATGCTTGCCTATCTCGACTATATGAACCGCGCCGGCCTCGTGGCCGCGAAGGCCACGGATCAAGGCGAGCTGTTCTTCCCCGGCGCAGTCGCCAAGGCGGAGCGCTGAGGCATGAACGCCCCTGTCCCCATTGCTTCCCCGGCAGATCCGACGATCGAATCCTTGCCCGGTGCGACGCTGACGGTGCGTATCCGGCGGGACGACGCCTTCCAGGTCTTCACCGTGGCGCGGCGCCCGGCCCAGACCATCCTCGACGTGGTCACCGAGATCCAGCGCGAGCAGGATCCGACGCTGGCCTACCGCTTCGCTTGCCGAGTCGGCATGTGCGGCTCCTGCGCCATGATGGTGAACGGCCGTCCTCGCTGGACCTGCCGCACCCGGGTCGCGGCGGTGGCGGAGAACGACGGCCTCACCCTTGAGCCCCTGCGAAACCTGCCGGTGATCAAGGACCTGGCAGTCGACATGGAGCCGTTCTTCCAGAAGTGGACGGCCGCCCACGGCGCCTTCGAGCCAGGCGACGCGCCGCCCGAGGACTTCGCCGTGGTGGCCCCGGATTCGCCCGAGCGCCGGGCGGTGGATGCCGGCATCGAGTGCATCAATTGCGGCGTCTGCTACGCCGCCTGCGACGTGGTCACCTGGAACCCGGACTATCTCGGCCCGGCCGCCCTCAACCGGGCCTGGACCCTGGTGAACGACGTCCGCGACCGAGGCCAGGATGCACGGCTCGAGGCCGTGTCCGGGGATGCTGGCTGCCAGTCCTGCCACACCCACATGAGCTGCACGGAGCATTGTCCGAAGGCGCTGGCGCCGACCTTCGCGATCGCGGGCCTGAAGCGCGCTACCGCCCGGTCCGCCCTGAAGCGCTTCGGCACCCGGCACTTCCGGAGGTCGGCATGAGCCCCCTCCTCTACGTGGCGCAGCGCGGCACCGCTGTGATCCTTGCCGTCGCCGTGACGGTCCATCTCGGCACGATCCTGTACGCCGTGCGTGGCGGCCTCACCGCCGGGGAGATCCTCGGACGGACGCAGGGCAACCTCGCCTTCCTGCTGTTCTACGGCCTCTTCGTAGTAGCCGCCGCCATCCACGCGCCGATCGGCCTGCGTAGCATCCTGCGCGAGTGGACGCGCTGGCGCGGACGCTCCCTCGACGGGGCGATGCTCGCCGTCTCGGCGCTCCTCCTCGTCCTCGGCCTGCGCGCAGCGTTGGCGGTCTACGTCGCATGAGCGCCGGGACACAGACCGCCTTCCCCCGGCGCGGCACCCGCCGCACGGCACGGCCGCGGGCGGGCTTCGCCGCCGCCCTGCTGCATCGCCTATCCGGGATTGCCCTTGCCCTGTTCCTGCCGATGCACTTCATCGCCCTCGGCACCGCGCTGCAGGGGGCCGACCGCCTCGAGAGTTTCCTCGGGCTGACCCATAACGGCTTCGTGCGGACGGCCGAGTGGGGTCTCGTCAGCGCGCTCGCCCTGCACATGGTCCTGGGTCTTCGCGTGCTCGCCATCGAGTGGTTCGCGACTCGGGAGCGGACGGCGCTCATCGTCTCAGCCTGCGTAGCGGCAGGGCTCGCGGTCGGGCTCCTGTTCCTGCTTGGCGGCGCGTGAACCCAATTCCTGCAAGGAGACCGACATGGATCTCGACCTCACCGAAGTCGAAGCGGTGTGCAAGGACCTCTACGTCCGCGCCCTGAAGCTGCTGCCCCCCGACATCAAGGCGGGCTTCGCGGAGCTGGCGCGGGAGGAGACCAGCGCCACCGGCCGGGCGATCCTCGGCACCATGGTCGAGAACATCGCGGTGGCCGAGCGCACCAAGAACATCCTGTGCCAGGATACCGGCATCCCGATCTACAACGTGACGGTCGGGCGCGACGTGCGCTTCGACGGCGCCGACCTCAAGGCCGCCATCCGGCGCGGCTGCGCCCGCGCCACCACCGAGCACTCCCTGCGCTCCTCGGTGGTCCACCCGATCACCCGCGTGAACGAGCAGACCTCCTGCGGCATCCGCGTGCCGATCATCCACGTGGATTTCGACGATCGGCCCGAGACTGTGTCGGTCGAGATGATCCCGAAGGGCTCGGGTTCGGAGAACGGCTCGTTCCTGCAGATGCTCCTGCCCTCTGACGGCATCAACGCGGTCAAGCGGTTCGTCATCGACAGGGTGATCGAGCTCGGCGGCCGCGTCTGTCCGCCGACCATCGTGGGCGTCGGCATCGGCGGTACCTCGGACCTGTGCATGCACCTCGCCAAGGTGGCGGCCACGCGCAAGCTGCGCACCGCCTGTTCCGACCCGGAGGGCGCACGCATCGAGGCGGAGCTGTCGCGCGCCGTAAACGAGCTCGGCATCGGCCCGCAGGGGCTCGGCGGCCGCTCCACCAGCTTCGCCGTCCATGTGGAAATCGCCGCGACCCACATCACCCAGAACCCGGTGGCGGTGAACATCCAGTGCCACTCGGCCCGCCGGGCCAAGGCGACCTTCACACCCGGCGGCATCGCCTTCGACTGACCCGAACGCCTTATCGACA
Source organism: Methylobacterium sp. WL12 (assembly GCF_008039475.1). Classification (NCBI taxonomy): domain Bacteria; kingdom Pseudomonadati; phylum Pseudomonadota; class Alphaproteobacteria; order Hyphomicrobiales; family Methylobacteriaceae; genus Methylobacterium; species Methylobacterium sp. WL12. Next base: position 9,812 of record NZ_VRUW01000034.1, read on the forward strand.
CCGCCGGGAGGGCAGCGCCATGCACCACGTTCTCGACATGCCGATCGACGAGGCGCAGGTCCGCGCCCTGAAGGTCGGCGACACCGTCACCCTGCGGAAGACCCTGTTCGGCATCCGCGATGCCACCCTGATCCACATGTTCGACCGGGAGCGCCGGACACATCTCGATCTCGCCGGCCACGCGGTCATCCATACCGCGCCCAACGTCCACCGGGTGCCGGTCTCGGCCGAGGCCCCCGTCGGCTACGCGCCGTTCTGCATCGGCACCACCACCTCCATGCGGATGGAGCGCTTCACCGACGCCCTGATGCGGCGGGAGGGCGTGCGTCTCATCGTCGGCAAGGGCGGCATGGGTCCGAAGACCCTGGAGGCCTTCGCCGAGCAGGGCGGCGCCTACCTCGCCATCGTCGGGGGCGCCGCCGCCCTGGAGACGACCTGGATCGAGCGGATCGAGGACATCGACCTCGACGACCTCCATCCCGAGAGCCTGTGGAAGTTCGCGATCCATGATTTCGGACCGCTTCTGGTCGGCATGGATTCGCACGGCGGCTCGCTCTTCGCCGAGGTCCAGCGCGACGTCGCTAGCCGGCGGGATGCCGTCATCGAGAGCCTGGGAGCCGCCCGATGAACGCCGTGCCGACGACCATCGAGACCGACATCCTCATCCTGGGCTCGGGGGGAGCCGGCCTGTTCGCTGCCCTCCACGCCAAGAAGGCCGCCCCGGAGCTCGAGGTCACCGTCGCGGTCAAGGGGTTGCTCGGCAAGTGCGGCTGCACCCGCATGGTCCAGGGCGGCTACAACGTCGCCCTCGCCCCGGGCGATTCGGTCGAGCGCCACTTCATGGACACGATCGAGGGCGGCAAGTGGCTCAACAACCAGGAGCTGGCCTGGACCCTGGTGACCGAGGCGCAGGTCCGCATCCGCGAGCTCGAGACGGAGCTCGGCTGTTTCTTCGACCGCAATCCTGACGGCAGCGTCCACCAGAAGGCCTTCGCCGGTCAGACCTTCGACCGCACCGTGCACAAGGGCGACCTTACCGGCATCGAGATCATCAATCGCCTCTCCGAGCAGGTCTGGCGCCGCGACGTCCGGCGCCTGGAGGATCACCGCGCCCTCGAGCTGATCCCAGCCGCCGATGGCTCCGGCCTCGCCGGGGTGCTGATGCTCGACATGCGGACCGGCATCCCGGTCCTGGTGCGGGCCAAAGCGACCCTGCTCGCCACGGGCGGCGGCCCGACCATGTACAAGTTCCACACGCCGTCGGGCGACAAGACCTGCGACGGCCTTGCCATGGCGCTCCGCGCGGGCCTGCCCCTGCGCGACATGGAGATGGTCCAGTTCCATCCCACCGGCCTGCTGGCGGGGGCCGGCACCCGGATGACTGGCACGGTGCTGGAGGAAGGCCTGCGCGGGGCCGGAGGCTACCTGCTCGACGCCTCGACTGAGCGCTTCATGCACCACTACGATCCGCGCGCGGAGCGGGCGACGCGCGACGTCGTCAGCCGCTCGATCATGCGGCGCATCCGCGACGGGCATGCCACCCCGAACGGGGGCGTCTACATCCAGATGAGCCATCTCGGGCCCGAGGACGTGCGGCGCAAGTTTAAGGGCATGGTCGATCGCTGCGCCGATTGTGGCTTCGACCTCGCCGGGGGCCTGGTCGAAGTCATCCCCACCGCCCATTACATGATGGGCGGGGTCGCCTTCCGTCCCGGCTGCGGCACCGAGCTGCCCCGCCTCTACGCGGCCGGGGAGGATACCGGCGGGGTTCACGGGGCCAACCGCCTCGGCGGCAACGGCGTCGCCAACTCGACGGTTTTCGGGGGCCTGGCTGGCTCCGCCATGGCCCGCGACATCCGAGGCATGCGGTTCCGCGCCGAGCCCGATCCCCGCGCGGTCGAGGTGGGGCTCGCCCGCGCCTACGGCCCCCTCGGGCGCCCGGCTGGGGACCTCGAGGCAATCCGGGAGGCCCTCTACGCGACCATGTGGGACGATGTCGGCATCCTGCGCAACGCGGCCGGGCTGGCGCGGGCCGGCAAGCGCCTCGACGCCCTCGCCGCCGCGGTCGCGGAGGCCGGCATCCCCGACGGCGACCGCCGCTACAACCTGACCTGGATGGACCGGCTCAACCTCGAGAACCTCGTCCTCGTCAGCCAGTCGATCCGCGCCGCGGCGCTGTCCCGCACCGACAGCCGCGGGGCTCATTTCCGCGAGGACTTCCCCGACGCCTCGGATCTCGCCACCTCGCACTACACCGTGGTGCGCCAGGGCGCGGCTGGTCTCGACGTCACCATGGAGCCCGTCGCCTTCACCCATGTGCGCCCCGGCGCCTCCCTGCTCGACGCGGCGGCCTGAGGCCGCCCCCCGCACGCGGGATCTCGGAGAGAGACGCCATGGACCAGTCCCAGGGCCGGCCACGCGGAGCCGACATCGTCGTCGAGACGCTGGAGCGCCTCGGCGTCAGCCGCGTCTTTACTCTGTCGGGCAACCACATCATGCCGATCTTCGACGCCCTGCTGGGCACGAACATCGCGGTGGTGCATGTGCGCCAGGAGGCCGCCTGCGTGCACATGGCCGATGCCTGGGGGCGCCTGACCGGTGAGGTCGGAGTCGCCCTGGTCACCGGCGGCCAGGGGCAGACTAACGGCGCCGCCGCCCTGTTCACGGCGCTCGCGGCTGAGAGCCCCATCCTGCTGCTCTCGGGCCATGCCGGCTTGTCGGAGATCGGGCGCGGCGCATTCCAGGAACTCGCCCAGGCCGACATCGCTCGCCCGATGACCAAGGCCTCGTGGACGGCCGCCTCCGTCGATACCCTGGCCGACGACATCGCACGGGCTCTGCGGATCGCCCGAGAGGGCCGACCGGGCCCCGTGCATCTCAGCCTGCCGGTCGATCTGCTGGAGGCGCCCGCTGCGGCCGCACCGTCGCTCCCTCTCGACGCCTCAATCCGAGTCGGCGAGCCCGGCGCCGACCTCATCGCGGCCATAGCGGCGGAGCTCGGCCGGGCGCGGCGCCCCCTGATCCTGTGCGGCCCGGCCGCCTGCGGCGCGGAGGGGCACGGGCGGATGGCTGCGCTGGAGGCGGCCTCCGGCATCCCCGTGCTCGGCATGGAGAGCCCGCGCGGCCTTAACGATCCGAGTCTGGGCGCCTTCGCAGAGGTGCTGGCGCAGGCCGACTGCCTCGTGCTTGTCGGCAAGCCCCTCGACTTCACCCTGAAGTTCGGCGAGGCGCCCGCGGTGGCGCCGGCCTGCCGCTTCGTCGTCGTCGACCCCGACCCGGCCCTCGTCGCACGGGTCGACCCGAATCGGCTCGCGGTCTCGGGCACGGCCGACGCCTTGCCGACCCTCGAAGCCCTGGCGCGCCGTCTCGGCGACGAGCCGCGTCCGGACTGGCACGCCGCCGTGCGGGAGGCGGTCGATTACCGGCCGCCGGACTGGGACGACTGGCGCGGCTCCGAGGGCCGCCTACATCCGGTGGAGCTGTGCCGGGGCGTCGCCGCCTTCCTCGACCGGCATCCCGGCGGCACGCTGATCTGCGACGGCGGCGAGATCGGGCAATGGCCCCAGGCCCTGGTGAACGCTCCCCGGCGCCTTATCAACGGGGTCTCGGGCACCATCGGCGCGTCGCTGCCCTTCGCCCTCGCGGCCCGGCTCCACGACCCGGCCGGTCCCGTGGTGGCGGTTTTGGGGGACGGCACCTTTGGCTTCCACATGGCCGAGTTCGACACCGCCGTGCGCTACGGCCTGCCCTTCATCGCCGTGGTGGGCAACGATGCTCGCTGGAACGCCGAGTACCAGATCCAGCTCCGCAACTACGGCGCGGCGCGGGCGCAACACTGCGACCTCCTGAGCTCGCGCTACGATCGCGTCGCGACGGCGCTCGGCGGCTACGGGGCCCTCGTCACCCGGGCCGAGGACCTGCCCGAGGCCCTGGAGGACGCTTATGCGAGCGGCCTGCCGGCCTGCCTTAACGTGCTGATCGAGAGCGTGCCCGCCCCGGTGATCCGGCGGCCGAAGGCGGGCTGACCGCAGATCCCCAACAAGGCTCCGACCCAGGGAGGTTCACATGCGCCGACGCGACGTACTGGCCCGTGGACTACTCGGTGCGGGACTGCCCCTCCTCGCGGGGCTGCGGCCGGCGCAGGCCGAGATGCAGGCGGTCAGCATTGCGCGCCAGCCAAGCCTGGGGCACCTGCCGCTGATGCTCATGGAGGACCAAGGCCTGCTCCAGAAGCACGCCGCGGCGCGGGGCCTGTCCGGGCTCGGCGCCCGCTACCTTACCCTGGCGGGCGGGGCCGCGATGAACGACGCGCTCCTGTCCGGCTCGGTCCAGTTCGTGGCTGGTGGCGTGCCGCCCCTCGTCCTGCTCTGGTCCAAGACCGAAGGAACCGGCATGGCGGTGAAGGGCGTTGCGGCGATGAACGCCATGCCGCTCCTCATGAACACCAACGCGGAGCGCATCCAGTCGCTCGCCGACTTCACCGACCGGGACAAGATCGCCTTGCCCGCGGTGAAGGTCTCGGTCCAGGCCATGTTCCTGCAGATGGCGGCCGAGAAGGCGCTCGGGGAGGCGCGGCGGAACGATCTTGACCGCCTGACCGTGACTCTGTCGCACCCGGACGGCATGGCGGCTCTCTTGTCAGGTCAGGAGGTCAGCGCGCATTTCACCGCCGCGCCGATCCAGGAGCTGGAGCTGCGCAAGCCCGGCATCCGCACGATCCTGAACACCTTCGACGTGCTCGGCGGTCCCTCGACCTTCAACGTGGTCTGGGCCTCCGCCGCCTTCGTTGAGGCCAATCCCACCATCCACGCCGCCTTCACGGCAGCCCTCGAGGAGGCGGTCGCGTCCATCGCGGGCGACCTCCGGGCCGCCGCCCAGGCCTATGCGCGCCTCGCCCGCGACGGCTCCGACATCGGCCTCATCGCGTCGATCCTGGCCTCGCCCCAGGTCACCTTCACGACGACGCCCCAAGCGATCCTGCACTACGTCGACTTCATGGCCCGCACCAAGGCGATCCGCCGCGGGGCCCGGGACTGGCGAGAGCTGTTCTTCGCCAACGTCCATGGCAAGCCCGGTAGCTGAGGCCTCGCCCGTGGCCTCAGTGCAGCAGGCCCGGGAGCGCCAGGGCGGTGGTGGTGAAGCCGATGGCGGCGAGCAGCGCCAGGACGATGGACCGGAACCGGCGCTGATCGATATGGGAAAACAGCGACAGCCCGGCCAGCACGCTGACGAGGACGATCGGGAGGCCGAGCGCGAGGTCGGCCATCAATTCGGGCGGGAACGGATTGAACGCGGCCAGGATCGTCAGGGACCAGATTTGCAGTACCAGGGTGAAGCTCTGGTAGACCGCGCGCTGCATACGAGGCTCCCAGCCGCGCACCAGGCTCCAGGCGGTGGGAAGCGCACCCGACAGCCCGGCGATGCCGCCGAGGATGCCGCCGAGAAAGCCCACGGCGCCGTCGCTCCAGGCATTGCCGAACGAGACCCGGTAGTCGGTGCGCAGCAGCGCCACCACGGCGCTGTAGAGGATCAGGAAGACCCCGATCATCACCTTCACCACCTCGGGATTGAGGTCCTTGAGGAGGTAGATCCCGATTGGCGCCCCGAGGAGGCCAGGGCCGATCATCGCCAGGGCCGTCGCGCGAGGCGGCAGGGTCCGCAGCCGCATCACCGACAGCGCCTGCGAGAGGATGCTGCAGGTCAGCACGAGGGCCGTCGCCTCGATGGGAGCCCGGATCGACAGCAGGGTGCCGGAGGCCACCAGGGCGAAGGCGAAGCCCGTCAGCCCGGAGATGAGGCCGGCGCAGCTCAGGCACAGGACGATCTGGAGGGTTTCGCTCACGGTGCGTATCGGTCTCCGGACGGCGCATCGGGCAGCGCACGATGCTATCGATGCTTGTCTTATATAAGATTAATGACTGATCAAGCCGCTTCTTCGCGGCGCGCCGAAGAGCGTTCGCTTCCCCTTTATGCTCAAGCCGGCGAGCGCGTTTCCCAATCGCTGGAGCTTTCATCACGATCTGTGATTGACGGGGCAAATTAAGATGTCTTATACAAGACTCAGTCGCCGCAAAGAGCCGACGGCTTCACCAAGGAGGATCCTGGAATGAGCAGCCACGCCGGATCGGGCGAGGGGCGGACGAAGCCGCACCTTCTCGCCCACAGCCCGCTGGACAACGTTGCCGTCGCCGTCATCGAGGGCCTGAGCGCCGACACCGATGCGTTCGGCGTCATCACCGAGGACGATTCGACCTTCGCGGTGAACGTCCGCCACGACATCCCGATCGGCCACAAGGTGGCGCTCACCGACCTGAAGGCCGGCGACACCGCTATCAAGTACGGCCAGGATATCGGCAAGATCATCAAGGACGTCGCCAAGGGCGAGCATGTCCACGTCCAGAACCTCAAGACCAAGCGCTGGTGAGGTCGCGATGCCCGGAGAGTCGATCATGAACGCCCCAGAGACCACCTCCCCCTTCGTCGGCGGAGCCCCCGACCAGTTCGCGACGGGGGCCCTCGGCTCCGCTCGGCCCTCGACGGACGTCAAGGCCGCCAGCTTCATGGGCTGGCGCCGCGAGAACGGCCGCGTCGGCGTACGCAACCACGTCGTCCTCCTGCCCCTGGACGACCTCTCGAACGCCGCCTGCGAGGCGGTTGCGAACAACGTGAAGGGCACGATGGCGCTGCCCCACGCCTACGGCCGCCTGCAGTTCGGCGAGGATCTCGATCTCCACTTCCGCACCCTGATTGGCATCGGCTCGAACCCGAACGTGGCGGCCGTGGTGGTCATCGGCATCGAGGACCAGTGGACCAACCGGATCGTCGAGGGCATCGCCATGACGGGCAAGCCCGTGGTCGGATTTGGCATCGAGGGGCACGGCGACATCGCCACCATCGCCAAGGCCAGCTACCAGGCCAAGCGCTTCGTGCAGTGGGCGACCGAGCTGCGCCGCGAGGAATGCCCGATCGCCGACCTTTGGATCTCGACGAAGTGCGGCGAGTCCGACACCACCACCGGCCTGTCCTCCTGCCCCACCGTGGGCAACCTCTACGACAAGCTGATCCCGCAGGGGATCTACGGGGTGTTCGGCGAAACGTCGGAGATCACCGGCGCCGAGCACCTCTGCCGCGAGCGCGCCGCCACCCCCGAGATCGGCGACAAGTGGTTTACCATGTGGAAGTCCTACCAGGACGACGTCATTGAGGCCCACAAGACCGACGACCTCTCGGATTCCCAGCCGACCAAGGGCAACATCCTCGGCGGCCTGAGCACCATCGAGGAGAAGGCGCTCGGCAACCTCGAGAAGATCGGCCACGACTGCCGTTACATTGACGCGCTGCAGCCGGCCGAAGCCCCCGCCAAGGGGCCGGGCCTATACTACATGGACACCTCTTCGGCGGCGGCCGAGTGCGTGACCCTGATGGCGGCGGCGGGCTACGTGGTCCACACCTTCCCCACCGGGCAAGGCAACGTCATCGGCAACCCGATCGTCCCGGTGATCAAGATCACCGGTAACCCGCGCACGGTGCGCACCATGGGCGAGCACATCGACGTCGACGTGTCGGGCGTCCTGACCCGCGAGATGACCATCCCGCAGGCCGGCGACGCGCTCATCGACATGGTGGTGCGGACCGCCAACGGACGGCTCACGGCCGCCGAATCCCTCGGCCACCGCGAGTTCGTGATGACGAAGCTGTACCGGAGCGCCTGACGGGCGCAGCCTCTCCCGCCGCGTTCCGGACAGGGACGCGGCGTCCCGTCCCGACGCCATCGGGTCTTTCGCGAAGGGATGAAGACCGCGGAGCGGCGCATCTTGTTCGAAGCGCGCGTGGGAGGAACGCTAATGCGGTTCTTGCGATCGATCTACGGTCAGGTCCTGATCGGCATCGCCCTCGGCATCGTCGTGGGCGTGTTCTTTCCAGACTTCGCCGTCGATCTAAAAATCCTCGGCGACATGTTCATCAACCTGATCAAGATGGTCGTCGGGCCGGTGATCTTCTGCACGGTGGTAGTCGGCATCGCCCATGTCGGCGACATGAAAAGCGTCGGCCGCATGGGCCTGAAAACGCTCGTCTACTTCGAGGTCTCGACCACCGTGGCGCTCGGAGCCGGCCTGCTGTTCGTCAACCTCCTGCGGCCGGGCGACGGCATCAACGCCACTATCGAGAGCCTGGACGCCAAGAGCGTCGCCACCATCGCCGGCAAGGCGCATGCCCAGAGCGTGATGGAGATCATCGCCAACATCATCCCGCACAGCGCGGTCGACGCCTTCGCCAAGGGCGACCTGCTCCAGGTGATGTTCTTCTCCGTGCTCATGGGGATGGGGCTCGCCGCCATGGGACCGAAGGGGCAGTTCCCCCTGAAGGTGATCCACGCCTTCGGCGATATCCTGATGAGGGTCGTCGGCATCATCATGCGCTTCGCACCCATTGGGGCGTTCGGTGCCATGGCTTTCACCATCGGCAAGTTCGGCCTCGGCATCCTCGCCCAATACGGACTGCTGATTGTCTCTCTCTACCTGACGTTCTTCGTGTTTATCGTGCTGTTCCTTGGTAGCGTGATGCGGTTCTACGTCGGTCTCAGCCTATGGAAGTTGTTCCTCTACGTCCGCGAAGAGATGTTCATTCTCCTCGGCACCACCAGCACCGAATCCGTCCTTCCCCGCCTGATGGCCAAGCTCGGGGGCCTCTCCGTGGAGAAGGGCGTCACCGGCCTGGTGATGCCGGCCGGCCTGTCCTTCAACATGGACGGGTCGTGCATCTACCTGACCATGGCGATCGGTTTCATCGCCCAGGCCTTGAACATCCCGCTGACCTGGGAGCAGGAGCTCGGCCTCCTCGCGATTGCCCTTGTGACCTCCAAGGGGGTGGCGGGTGTAGCTGGCGCCATCCTGTTCGTGCTGGCCGCGACGCTTCAGGCGTCCCAGCTCCTGCCCGTCGCCGGCATCGCGCTGATCATCGGCGTCGATCGGATCCTCAACGAGCTGCGCGCCATCACCAACGCCATCGGCAACATGGTGGCAACGCTGGTGATCGCCCGGTGGGAGGGCAAGATCGACCTCGCCCATGCCCGCGCTGTCCTGGACGGGCGCATCCAGCCCGACCTCGACAGCCTCGACGAGCCGGACGAGGTGGTCGACGAACCGGCACCGCCGAGAGCCGCCTCGAAACCCGTCCGTCACGGGGCGATGCCCGTCGGGGTTGCGGCGACCTGAACCCCAGCGCTTCCAGTGCCCAACCAGAGCCCCAGTGCCATGCCGACATCAGACACCCCGACGGGCCGCGTGCCGAAAGTCGTGATCAGCGAATTCATGGACGAGGCCGCCATCGCAGACGAGCTCAATGCGTTCGCGACGCTCTACGACCCGGGCCTGGTCGATCGGCCGGGCGACCTGCGGGCGGCGCTGGCCGATGCGGATGCCCTGGTGGTTCGCAACCGCACCCAGGTGAACGCGGCGCTGCTGGCCGCCGCGCCCGATCTCAAGGCGGTCGGGCGCCTGGGCGTCGGCCTCGACAACATCGACCTGGACGCCTGCCGAAATCGCGGCATCGCGGTCTACCCCGCCACCGGCGCCAACGACGTCGCGGTGGCCGAGTACGTGATCGGCACCGCGATGCTCCTCCTGCGCGGCGCCTACGGCGCCACAGTCGCGGTGGCGGCCGGGACCTGGCCGCGCAACGCGCTGATGGGCCGGGAGATCGCGGGCAAGCGCCTCGGCCTCGTCGGGTTCGGCGCCATCGCCCGCGAGACCGCCCGCCGCGCCCTCGCCCTCGGGATGCGGGTCTCGGCCCACGACCCGTTCCTGCCGGCTGACGACCCGGCCTGGCGGCCGGATGGCGGCGCGGTGGCGCGAGTCGATCTCGAGGCGCTCATCGCCGGCGCCGACGTCCTGTCCCTGCACGTGCCGCTGACACCCGAAACCCGGGGGATGATCGATGCGGGCACCATCGCCCGGATGCCGGCTGGGGCGGTTCTGATCAACGCCGCGCGGGGTGAGGTGGTCGACGGCGCGGTCGTGGCGGACGCGCTGCGTTCCGGGCATCTCGGGGGGGCCGCCCTCGACGTGTTTCCGCAGGAGCCCCTCGACGCGGCCGCGGGCGCCCTTTTCCGCGACCTGCCCAACCTCGTTCTGACGCCGCACATCGCGGGTGTGACGCAGGAGTCCAACGTGCGCGTCTCCCGCGTCACGGCGCAGGCCGTGCGCCTCCACTTCTCCGAAGGCTGACAGCCATGACCACCCTGAGCCTCGCCGCCGCCCACACTCTCGTCACCGAGGCCCTTATCCGCTGCGGAACGCTAGCGCCCGCCGCCGGAAGCGTCGCACGCGCCCTCGTCGGCGCCGAGGCCGACGGGTTGAAGGGCCACGGGCTCTCGCGGGTGACCTCCTATGCGGCCCAGGTCCGGGCCGGCAAGGTGGTGGGCGACGCCGCGGTCGCGGTGACGCGGCCCCGGCCGGGTCTGCTCGCCGTCGACGCCGCCCACGGCTTCGCTTATCCGGCCCTCGAGGCGGTGGTGGAGCAACTTCCGGCGATCGTCCGGGAGCAAGGCGTCGCGGCGGCCGGCATTCGCCGTTCGCACCATTGCGGCGCGGCCGGCCGGCCCGTCGAGGCCCTGGCTGAGGCCGGGCTCGTGGCGATTCTGTTGGCCAATACGCCCGCGGCCATGGCTCCCTGGGGCGGCTCGCGGGCGGTGTTCGGGACGAACCCCCTCGCCTTCGCCTGCCCCCTGCCGGGCCGCGCGCCGATCGTAATCGACCTGTCCCTCTCGAAGGTGGCGCGCGGCGCGATCATGGCCGCCCGCCAGCGCGGCGAGGCGATTCCTGAGGGTTGGGCCCTTGATGCCGCGGGCGCGCCGACCACTGATGCGGCCGCAGCCCTCAAGGGCACCATGGTGCCGCTCGGCGATGCCAAGGGTACCGCGCTGGCCCTGATGGTGGAGCTCCTTGCCGCTGGCCTGACCGGCGGACGCTTCGCCAGTGAGGCGAGCTCCTTCCTCGACGCCGAAGGCGATCCGCCGGGCACCGGTCAGCTCGTCGTCGCGTTCGCGGCGGATGCCTTCGGCCCTGGAGCGCTGGCGCGGTTCGCGGACCTCGCCGGCTCCATCGAGGCCCAGGACGGGGCTCGCCTGCCCGGTGCGCGCCGCCTCGCCCTCCGGGCCCGGGCCGGGGCCGAGGGCCTCGCCGTCCCGGACGCCCTCGTGGCCGAGATCGAGGCGCTCGGTCGATGAAGGCCACCATCCTGGACGGGGCCCGCCCCCGGCCGCCGGCCCTCCGAATCGAGCGATTGCCCGGAGCGGGGCTCGGCCTTAACGAAGGACGAGACACCGTGCTGGGAAAGCTCTCCCTCCCTCCTCCCACGCCCGGGGATCAGGGGCGCGCCGACATGGAACGTACGGGTGGTCAGGCGGTGGGCTTCCGGCCTCTCTACCGGCAAGTCTACGACACGCTCCTGCGCCGCCTCGCCGACGCGGTCTGGCAGCCGGGCCAGATCCTCCCGAGCGAGGGGGTGCTCGCCACGGAACTCGGCGTCAGCCAAGGGACGGTCCGGAAGGCCCTAGACGCGCTCACCGCCGACAGCCTACTGGTGCGTCGCCAGGGGCGCGGTACCTTCGTGGCCGAGCACGACGACGTGCAGAGCGTCTTTCGCTTCTTCAAGCTACGCCCCGATGGGGCGGTGGCCGGCACGCCGACGAGCCGGGTCGTCTCAATCGCGGAGGCCGCCGCCACCATCGACGAGCGCGACCGTCTCGCTCTCCTGCGCAACGCGCGCGTGGTGCGGCTGGATCGGGTGCGCGCCCTCGATGGACGCGTCTGCTTGTTCGAGACGATCGCGGTTCCGTCGAGCCTGTTTCCCGGCCTGGCGGCGATGGAGCTCCCGAACACGCTCTACAGCCTCTACGCCACCCGGTTCGGGATCACCATCGCCACCGCGCACGAGCGCCTGAAGGCGATCGCCCTCATCCCGGACAAGGCGGCCCTGCTGGGGATGCCGGCGGGAACGCCGGTCCTTGAGGTCGACCGCGTCGCCGTCGACCTTGAGGACCGACCGGTGGAATGGCGCCTGTCGACCTGCCTCACGGAAGACATGCACTACGCCTCCGTGCTGCGATGACCGCGCGGACGAGGCGGACGAGTTCAGCCGGTTGGAGGACGTGGGAATGACCGAAACCGATCGCAGGACCCTCCTCCGGCAGGCCGGGGCGGCCCTGATCGCGGCCACCGGCGCGGCCCTCACGCCCTGGGCGGCCCGGGCGGGCGATGCCGTCACCTTACCCTTCGGCAACGGGGAGCGGTCGCTCGTAGCCTACCCGGCCAAGCGCCCGCTCCTGCAGATGACCGCGCGGCCACCGCAGCTCGAAACGCCGTTCTCGGTGTTCGACGAAGGCGCGATCACCCCGAACGACGCCTTCTTCGTGCGCTACCATCTCGCCGACATCCCCACCGAGATCGACCCTCAGGCCTTCCGCGTCGAGATCGGCGGCCATGTCGAGCGCCCGGTCTCCCTCTCGCTCGCCGACCTCAAGGGGATGGGCGGGACCGAGGTGGTCGCGGTCAACCAGTGCTCGGGCAACTCGCGCGGCTTCGTCGAGCCGCGGGTCGCGGGCGGCCAGCTCGCCAACGGTGCAATGGGCTGCGCCCGCTTCGTCGGCGTGCCCCTGAAGACCGTCCTCGACAAGGCAGGCGTGAAGGCCGGGGCCGTCCAGGTCTCCTTCGAGGGGCTCGACGGCCCGGTCCTTCCGGAAACGCCGGACTTTGCGAAAGCGCTCACCCTCGACCACGCCCGCGACGGGGCGGTGATGCTGGCCTGGAGCATGAACGGGCAGGACCTGCCCTGGCTCAACGGCTTCCCGTTGCGCCTCGTGGTGCCAGGCTATTACGGCACCTACTGGGTGAAGCACCTCAACGCCGTCACCGGCCTTCGACAAGCCCTACGAAGGATTCTGGATGAAGACGGCCTACCGCATCCCAGACAACGCCTGCGCCTGCACCGAGCCCGGCAAGGCGGCGGACAAGACCGTGCCGATCGGCCGCCTCAACGTCCGCTCCTTCGTAACGAACCTAACGGACGGAGCGGACGTCAAGGCCGGCAAGGTGGCCCTGCGCGGCATCGCCTTCGACGGCGGCTCGGGCATCAGGACGGTGGAAGTCTCCGTCGACGACGGTCGGACCTGGAGTCCGGCCAATCTTGAGCAAGACCTCGGCGGCTACGCCTTCCGGCGCTGGAACGCGGAAGTCGATCTGGCCACGGGGGCGCACGCGATCCGGGTCAAGGCCACGGCCAACGACGGCGCGACCCAGCCGATGGAGCCTCGGTGGAACCCGCCGGGCTACATGCGCAACGTCATCGAGTCCGTCCGGGTGCGGGCGGCATGAGGAGGATCACGATGACGAGGGTCACAAGCAGAACGGCCGGGATGACGTTCCTTCCCCTCGCGGCCGCGCTTGCGGGAGCCAGCTTTCTGGCTGGTCTGCCCGCCGCCGCCGCGCCCCGGAGCTACGATCTGCCGGAGCCGACCGCGCAGCTTCGGCCCGCGCCCAGCCAGGACGCGGGCCGCGCGGCGGCCGAGGCTAACTGCCAGAGCTGCCACTCGGTCGACTACATCGCGATGCAGCCGCCCGGGAAAGGATCGGCCTTCTGGAGCAGCGAGGTGACGAAGATGCGCAAAGTCTATCATGCGCCAATCAGCGATGCGGACAGCCAAGTCATCACCGATTACCTCGTGGAGGCGTACTAGGCGTTGGAGCTGACAATGGGCTCCGTTTCGAAAGGCGCCGGGATCTTAGAGACTATCAGTGATGGGGGCGGACATCGCTCTCGCCATCGGCGGCCGGGGCAGATGTTCCTTCCGACTCCATCACGGAAAGGCACCATGAGCTTTGAAAGCTTCGCATGAGCGCCAAAAACATCACGACGGCCGCCGCCGGAGCGAGCAGGCCGGAAGCAGCCAGCGGCTGGATCGTCTCGCTCGTGCCCGGCATCCTGGTCTGCCTCGCCGTTACGATGGCGGCGCTGGCCGTGCAGGCCCTTGAGGAGCGCGCTACGGGCCACCCGTACGTCGAGGCGCTGGTCATCGCGATCCTGCTGGGGATCGCGCTCCGCACCCTGTGGAGCCCAGGCGACCGCTTCCGGGCCGGGATCGCGTTCTCGGCTAAGCAGGTGCTCGAACTCGCCGTCACCCTGCTCGGCGCCTCGATCAGCCTCGGGGCCATCGTTGCGTCCGGCACCAGCCTCCTTGTCGGCATCGTCGCCACGGTGGTGCTGGCGATCGTGGCCAGTTACGCCATCTGCCGGGCGCTCGGCCTGCCGCCCCGCATGGCCATTCTAGTGGCCTGCGGCAACGCCATCTGCGGCAACTCGGCCATCGCCGCGGTGGCGCCGGTGATCGGGGCCGACAGCAAAGACGTGGTCGCCGCCATCGCCTTCACGGCGGTGCTCGGCGTGCTGATGGTGCTCGGCCTGCCTCTGTTCATCCCTCTGGTCGGTCTGTCCGAGCACCAGTACGGGACGCTCGCGGGTCTCACCGTCTACGCGGTGCCGCAGGTGCTCGCCGCGACGGTCCCAGTCGGCATCCTGGCGACCCAGGTCGGCACCCTGGTCAAGCTCGTCCGCGTACTCATGCTGGGGCCCGTCGTGGTGGCGTTCTCATTCATCGCGCCGCACCTGCCGGCGGAGGGGGCCTCGGCTAAGGTCCGGCCCGGACGCCTCGGCTTCTTCAAGATCGTGCCCTGGTTCATCCTCGGCTTCTTGGCTCTGGCCGGCCTGCGCTCGGCCGGGCTAGTCCCGGAGGCGGCATCCCAGCCGGTGACCCGGATGGCCGGCCTCCTCACCGTGGTGTCGATGGCGGCACTCGGCCTCGGCGTCGACGTGCGGGTGCTGGCGCGGGTCGGCGGCCGGGTCACCTTGGCGGTCACCGGCTCGCTCGTCGTCCTACTCGTCGTCAGCCTGTCCCTGATCTGGGCCCTGAAGATCGTCTGACACTCATCGTTCGGGAATACGCGCGCCGCCTCGCCTCAGGGCACGTCGGGCCGCGGATCGGGAACGAAGCCGTCGCGATTGGGCATCCGCACGGCCGGAAGCGTCCGGGCGTCCAGAACGGCATCGTCCGACAAGAGGCCGTTCAAGTTCAGCAGGTAGCCGACCACAGCGTAGACCTCGTCGTCGTCGAGCGATTGCGGTGCGTTCATCGGCATCGCACGGCGGACATAGTCGAACAGCGTGGGCGCATAGGGCCAGAAGCTCCCGACCGTCTTCACCGGCTTGGCAGAGGCCAGCGTGCCCTGTCCCCCGACGAGCCTGTCGCCGATGCCGCCCTCCCCCTTCTCGCCATGACAGGACGCGCAGTGTTCGGCGAAGACTGCACGGCCGCGCGCGACGCTGCCGCTTCCCGCTGGGAGCTTCCTGCCGTCACGATCGATGTCGATGTTCCAGCCGGCAATCTCCGCCTCGGTGGCGGCGCGTCCGAGGCCGTAGCGACCTTCGGCCGAGGCTGGGGCGGCCAGGGCGATCGCGGCGCCGACGAGCATCAGGACGGCGGCAGCGCCGCTAAGCCTTGGCATAGCCATTCGACACCTCTCCGCTTCCTGCGATGCGCCACGGGATGACAGCGTTGTTGTGGTAGAACGAGTTCAGTCCACGGGCATCGGCCAGTTTGGCGAAGAGCGGCTGCATGTACCCGGTCTCGTCAATGGCGCGGCTCTGGATGACGGTTGGCTCACCGGTCCAGGTCCAGGCGAGGCGGAACCGGGTCAGCGCCTTGCCGAGGACTGGTGTCTGAAGCTGCGCCTCCTGCCAGGTCCGGCCGTCGTCGACCGAGACCTCGACCCGAGCGATCTTCCCGCGCCCGCTCCAGGCGATCCCCGTGATCTCGTTGAAGCCGGGCTCGATCCGCTGCGTGCCCGACGGCCGTGTGATCACCGACTTCGCCTCCATCATGAAAGTGAACTGCCGCGCGGTCCCATCCGGCATTAGGTCGGTGTACTTCGCGGTCTCCTCGCGGAAATAGGCCGGCTCGTCCGTAACGTTGAGGCGGCGCAGCCACTTCACGTTCATGTTGCCCTCGAAGCCGGGCAGCAGCACACGCAGCGGGTAGCCCTGCTGTGGGCGGAGGCGCTCGCCGTTCTGGCTGTAGACGAGCAGCGCATCGTCGAGGCATTTCTCGATCGGGATGCTGCGGGTCAGCGCGGCCGCATCGGCGCCCTCGGCGATGACCCACTTGGCGCCCGGCTTGAGCCCGGCCTCCTCGAGCACCGTCCTGAGCCGAACGCCGGTCCATTCGGCGCAGCTCACCAGCCCGACGAGGTCCGATGCCGTCCGGCCCGCATGGACCGCCTTGAAGTCTGGGTTTCCCGAGCACTCGATGAAATGGATCTGCGACAGGCTCGGGAAGCGCCGGATGTCGTCCATGGTGAGCACTAGCGGCCGCTCGACCAGGCCGTGGATCATCAGCCGATGTTGAGCGGGGTCGATCTCGGGGACGCCGCCATGGTTGCGCTCGTAGAACAGGCCGTTGGGCGTGATGATCCCGTCGAGCTCCTGCAGCGGCGTGCGTACCGAGGCCGATATCGACTGCTTCAGGGTCTTCGGGACGTTCTTGACGACGTGCGCCTCGAACGGCGACGGCGTGCCGTAAGGCTGCGCCCCCGTATCTGCGCCCGGTACCTTCATCCAGGGCGGCACGCTTGGCGGCCCGTTCGCGGAGGCCGGCCCGGCCGCAAATTCGGCAACGACGCCGCCGTAGACGAGAGCAGACCCCTGCGCAAGGAAGCGCCGGCGCGACGTCGGCGCAACCGCCTCGGTGTCTCGGACGGTTTCGGCATCAGACTTTGTTCCGCTCACCCTGTATCTCCTCAGCTGGATTGGGGTCGTGGTCGGACGCAAGATTGTAGTTCCGCCAATCCGACTGAGTCATCCCCAAGCTAGTCCTCCGGGTGACATCGCCGAAACGAATCGCTTCAATTGATCGCTTGGCAGCAGTTCGGCGTCGACCCACCGCCAACGCGGAAATTCGGACTACCGGGACGCCGAGGCTAGTGCGACTGACCTGCACGACAGCCACGGCGCGATTGCCCTGCTTCCCGTATCGCGTGGGCTGTTCCCCTTCCTGGCCCGCTGCTCTGCCGACCGAGCCTGCGCGGCGAGCGCGTTGGTGCGGCCACGACCATCACGGTCGAAATCGTCGGACCCAAGGAAGGCCAGAAGGGCTTCGCGGTGCAACCCAGGCGGTGGGTCATCGAGCGGACGCTCAGTTGGATCGCCCGCTGCCGGAGGCTGGCTCGCGACCACGAGGCTACCCCGTCCTCTTCAGTCGCTTTCTTCGTCCTCGCCGCAGCCATGATCCTCGTCAGACAGATCGCCTGATTCTTATGAAACGGGGTCTAACAGGCCTGAGCTTTATTATCACTCATGGCGCGGATCTGGAGAGCGCTGCGTCGGCCCGGACGTTGATCAGTCTTGCTGCCATTGCGATCACGACGAAACTGGCTTTGCTGAACATCGCCACTCGCGAGCGACTCATCACGGTCGGTAAAGAAAAGGACAACTTGGCTCGGTTTTTCCCCCCCGCCATCGTCGAGCAGATCGCTACGAACGACATCGCCCTATCGACGACGCGCTACGAACCTGCCGCGGTCCTGTTCGTCGATATGATTGGGTTCACGAAATTCTGCAGCGTTCTACGGCCGCAGGACGTGATCGCCATGCTTCGGGAACTGCTGTGCATTTTGAGTGCCAGTGTGTTCGAGCACCACGGTACCGTCGACAAGTTCACGGGCGACGGTTTGATCGCTGTGTTCGGCCTGCCCGTCTCGAACGACCTGAGTGCCACGAACGCCGTACGGTGTGCGCTGACCATGCAGGTGAGGCTCCAGGCATGGAACGATGAACGTGCGACGTCGGGACTGGAGGCGGTCGCCGTTGCCATCGGGATCCATTACGGCGATGTCGTGCTCGGCGATGTCGGATGCGAAAGCCGGCTGGAATTGACGGTCCTGGGCGATACAGTGAACGTTGCGAGCCGCGTCGAGCATCACTGCCGTGAGGCTAGGGCCTCGATTCGGATGCCCTACGACTGTTCGCAATTCCGAGAGATGCAGCGCTAGTCGTCGATTAGCTTCAAGCAGGGTGACGATCTCTGATCTCTTTGGATGGCTCGCCGCCAATACGACGCATCCATCCGTATCCGGATGCTGGTTCTTCGCACACAAAAGCAGACCGACCGCTTATCACCCGATCCGGTCGTAGAGCGAACGCGCGGACACTAGCCCATTCTGACCGTAGAATGTCCACGCGGTTCCGATTACAGCCCTGCCGTAGAGACACGTCGACTTAGTTAAAATAAATATATTTCTTTGTGCCAATGGGCCTGCTTAAAAATAATTACCTCCTCCTAAAGATAAATACATTTAGTATTCAAGGCGGCGAGATGTCTCTGACGCTATCGACGAAAATTGGCGCCGCGCCCCTCAAGAACGCTCCGACATCGTCGGCGATGACGTGTGAGAGGTCGTCGGGGATCGGCCAGCCATACACGAACTTGCGGATTGCCAAGTAGAAGATTTTCCCGTGCAAGGCCCAGGCGGCCTCGGTCTCGCGTTCGGTCAGGGGCACGGTCTCGGGAGGAGGCAGGTTCAGGTCCGCCCGCATCTCCGTGCAGATCGGATGGATCACCCGGTCGCGGATGATGGTGAGGTAGCGCGGGGCGATGTCGTAGCCCTTCAGGCCAGAGAACACGAAGATCCGCACCCAGACGTAGTCAAAGATCTTCTCAGCGTATTCCCGATAGAACCGCAGGATGCGCGTCTCGAGCGCCTGCGACCGGTCCTGCACCAAGCCGCCCCAGGCCGGGTTCCAGCGCTTAACGTAGATATGCTCGTAGACCCGTTCGAGGAGCGCCTCCTTGGTCGGAAAGTAGCGGAAGATCGCCGAATGCGTGATGCCGATCTCGCGGGCCAGTTCACGCGTCTGGCCGGCGAGACCATGCTCCGCGAAGAACTGCGCCGCCGCCTCGACGATCTGCTGCTCGCGCTGCGCGGCGGGCAGGCGCCGCCGGCCGGCCGGCGCGGCCTTCTCCGACCCGGCGACGAACGCATCCGGGGCGCGGGCATCGGGACAATCCATGCTTCGTGACCGCTTGGTTATTTCGCTTGACGATGCCGTCCGACCCTGGATAGCTTGTAACCAAGCGGTCAACAACGAGTGATCGCACCGATATGCGACCTGTGGGAGGGACGCTGATGAAGGCGCGGGCCTTCGATTATCGCCGCGTGGCAAGCGTGGCGGAGGCGCTCGACGCCCATGCCGCCTGTACCGGGGAGGCGCGATACCTCGCAGGCGGCCAGAGCCTGCTGCCGGCCCTGAACCTGCGCCTCGACGCCCCGGATCTCCTCATCGACATCGGGCGGATCGAGGCGCTGCGCGGCATCGCCATCGACGGGGAATCCCTGCGGATCGGCGCCCTCACGCGCCATTCCGAAACCCTGGCATCCCCCCTCGTCGCCGCCCACGCGCCGATCCTGACCCAGGCCGCCGCCTACATGGCGCACCCGGCGATCCGCAATCTCGGCACGATGGGCGGCAGCCTCTCGCTGGCCGATCCCGCCGCCGAACTGCCGGCCTGCATGCGCGCCCTTGGTGCCACCCTGGAGATCACAGGGCCGAGTGGAATCCGAGGCGTGCCGGCGGACGACTTCTTTCAGGACCTCTATGAGACGGCCCTCGTCCCTGGCGAGTTGCTGACCGCCGTGCAGGTGCCGCTGGCGGCATCCGGGTCGCGGATGCGCTTCGCCGAGATCGCCCGCCGCCGCGGCGACTACGCGATGGTCGGGCTCGCGGCGAACCTTGTGCTGGCGGACGGCATCGTGACCTCGGCCCGCCTCGGTTTCTGCTCGGTGGGGCCGACGCCGATGCGGGCGCCCGCGACGGAGGCCGCGCTCAACGGCCGCCGCCTCGACGGAGATGCCTTCGCGGCGGCCCGCGCAACCCTCGCGGACGACCTCTCGCCGGACGACGACGATAGCCTCTCGGCGGCGGCCCGCATGCATCTCGCCCGCGTCCTGCTCGGCCGGGTCCTGGCCGCCCTGGGCGAGGGCGGAACCGAGGCGATGGCCGCATGAGCGCGCCGCAGCTCCTGTCCCTCACCGTGAACGGCACGCCGGTCCGGCACTTCGTGGAGCCGCGCTTGTCCCTGGCCGATTTCCTGCGGGGCGATCTCGGCCTCACCGGCACGCATCTCGGCTGCGAGACCGGCGCCTGCGGCGCCTGCATCGTCAACCTCGACGGGCGACCGGTCCATGCCTGCCTGATGCTCGCGGTGCAGGCGGACGGGCTCCGGGTCAACACGATCGAGGGGCTGTCGGAGGCGGGTACCCTCGCCGACCTCCAGGCCGCGTTCCATTCTCGCAACGCGCTCCAATGCGGGTTCTGCACCCCCGGCATCCTGGTGGTCGCGCAGGGCTGCCTCGGGGAATGGGCGGCGTCCGGCACCGTCCCGTCCCGGGAGGCGATCCGCGACGCGCTCTCGGGCAATTACTGCCGCTGCACCGGCTACGAGGCCATCGTCGACGCGATCGAGAGCGTCGCCAGGGCCCGCGCGGGCCGCTCCGACCCGCATTCCGGCAGGGAGGCGGCGATATGAGTGCTGCGGCCGACAGCCCGGGCGCGGGACGCTATATCGGGCGCGGCTTGCCGCGCCCCGGCGCGCGGCGCCTGCTGGCGGGACGGGGCCGCTACACCGACGACGTGGTGCTGCCCCGCATGCTCCACGCGGCCTTCCTGCGCAGCCCTTACGCCCATGCGCGGCTCGGCGCGATCGACGTCTCCGCCGCCGCCGCGATGCCGGGGGTCCACCGGGTGCTGACCGGCGCCGATTTCGAGCCCCTCTGCACGCCCTGGGTGGGGACGCTCAGCCACTTCAAGGGCATGCGTTCCGCGCCCCAGCGCCCCCTGCCGACGGATAAGGTGGTCTGGGCGGGCCAGCCGGTGGTGATGGTGATCGCCGAGACCCGCGCCCAGGCCGAGGATGCCCTCGAGGTGATCGAGGTCGCGTTCGAGGAACTCGATGCGGTCGTGGACCTAGACGCGGCCCGTGCGCCGGAGAGCCCCGTCATCGACGTGGGCGCGCCCGACAACGTCCTGTTCCGAACCCGCATCGAGGCTGGCTCGACCGCCGGCGCCTTCGCGGGGGCCGAGGTCGTCTCGGTCGATCTGCGCTTCGGCCGCCACACCGCCGTGACCATGGAGCCACGCGCGGTGCTCGCCGATTTCGACCCGAGCGAGGATCGCCTCACCGTCCACCAGTCGACGCAGACGCCCTACCAGTTCCAGGATCTCTACGCCCGCCACTTCGGCCTCTCGGAGGCCCGCGTGCGGGTGATCGCCCCGGATGTCGGCGGCTCCTTCGGGATGAAGCTTCATCTCTACCACGAGGACATGGCGGTGGTGGGCGCGAGCCTGCTCCTGAAGCGGCCGGTGAAGTTCACCGCCGACCGGATGGAGGCCTTCGCCAGCGACATCCATGCCCGCGACCACCGCGTACGCGCGCGGCTCGCGGTGGGGCCGGATGGCGCGCTGCGGGCGATCGAGGTGGACGACGTGACGGCCGTTGGCCCGTTCTCGGCCTATCCGCGCACCAGCGCGGTGGAGGGCAATCAGGTCGTGCGCCTGATCGGCGCGCCCTACCGGCTGACCGATTACCGCGCCGACCTGACGGTGGTGGCCCAGAACAAAGTCCAGATGAGCCAGTACCGGGCGGTCGGTCATCCGATCGCCTGCGCGGTGACGGAGCGCCTCGTCGACCTCGCGGCGGACCGGCTTGGCCTCGATCCGTTCGAGATCCGGCGGCGCAACTACGTCACCGACGACATGTACCCGCACACCACCCCGAGCGGGTACCGCTTCGAGAAGCTCTCCCTTGCCACCTGCCTGGAGAAGCTCCACGACCTGATGGACTATCCGGCGCTGCGCGCGGAGCAGGCCGCCCTGCGCGCGAAGGGCATCCATCGCGGCATCGGCATCGCGACTTACGTGGAGATCACCAATCCGACGCCCGCCTTCTACGGCGTCGGGGGCGCGCACATCTCGGCGCAGGACGGATGCGTTCTGAAGCTGACCCCCGCCGGCGAGGTGAGTTGCGCGATCAGCATCACCGAGCAGGGCCAGGGCAGCGAGGCGATCATCGGCCAGATCGTCGCCGAAGGCCTCGGGGTCGACCGCGACCACGTCCGGGTCCTGACCGGCGACACAGAGACCACGCCCTCCGGCGGGGCGACCTGGGCCTGCCGAGGCGCCGGTATCGGCGGCGAGACGGCCCTCCAGGCGAGCCGCAAGCTGAAGGGTCGTATTCTGGAGATCGCCGCCGCGATCCTGCAGGCGAAGCCCGGCAGCCTCGACATCCGCGACGATGCGGTCACGGACGCGGACGGCACGCCCCGCATGACGCTGCGGGAGGTCGCCAACCTCGCCTATTACCGCTCGGACCTGCTGCCGCCGGACGTCTCTCCGGCCCTGACGGTGGCGCACCACTTCGCGCCGCGCGGCTATCCCTTCGCCTTCACCAACGGCATCCACGGCAGCCTCGTCGAGGTCGATGCCGAGACCGGCTTCGTCACGATCCTCAAGCACTGGGTCGTGGAGGATTGCGGGCGCGTCATCAACCCACTCCTCGTCGACGAGCAGATCCGGGGCGGCGTGGTGCAGGGGCTCGGCGCGGCCTTCTTCGAGGAATGCCGCTACGGCGAGACGGGCCAGCTCCTGAACGGGTCGATGTCCGACTACCTCGTGCCCATGGCCTGCGAGATGCCCGACATCGTCATCGCCCATGTGGAGACGCCAACCCTGGACACCGAACTCGGCGCCAAGGGCTGCGGCGAGGCGGGCACCGCCGCCTCAAGCGGTGCGGCGCTGAATGCGGTCAACGACGCCCTGCGCCCCCTCGGCGCCGGAATCTCCCAGCTTCCTATGACGCCCGAACGCATCCTGAGGGCGCTCGACGTGATCTGATCCATTCCAGGCGGACTGCGCCACCCGGATTTCTCGACGCGGTCCGCCTTCACGAGCCCGCGCGACGACAGGAGGAAACCATGACCGAACAGGGATCGCGACAGGGCTCCGTCTCGCGCCGGAGGCTGGTACGTGGACTGGCCGCCACGGGCGCGCTGGCGGGCATCGGGATACCGTTCGTCGCCCGCGCCGCCGAACCGATCCGAATCGGTTTCCCGACGCCGATCACCGGCCCGTTCGGCGCCGAGGCCAAGGATCAGATCCGCTCGGCCGAACTCGCCGTGAAGCAGTTCAACGAGGCCGGCGGCTTGAACGGCCGGATGGCCGAACTCCTGGTCCGCGACGACAAGCTCAACCCCGGCGAGGCAGCGACCCGGACGCTGGAACTCATCGAGAAGGACAAGGCCCACTTCATCGTCGGTGCCCTGTCGAGCGCGGTCCAGCTCTCGGTCAACGAGATCACCCGCTCGCGCAAGGTCCTCTACGTGTCGATCAGCCAGTCCGACACGATCAACGAGGCCAAGGATTTCAGCCGCTACACCTTCCACGAGGCGCTGAACCCGCACATGACCACGGCGGCCGTGGCCAAACACGCCTTCAAAAAGGGCACTCGGGTCGCTTACCTCGCCGCCGACTACGCCTATGGCCACGAGATGCTGCGCGGGTTCAAGCGCGCGGCGGCCGCCATCGGCGCCGAGACGGCCGGCGAGATCCTGCACCCTTTCGGCGCGCCGGACTACTCGACTTTCATGCCGCGCCTGCGCTCCATGCGCCCCGACATCCTGTGCATCTGCAATTTCGGGCGCGATCAGGCCAACAGCATCAAGCAGGCTAATGATTTCGGGCTCAAGAAGGCTGCCCGGATCGTCGTGCCGGTGCTGCTGCACAACCAGCGCCTCGCGGGCGGCGCCGACGCCTTCGAGGGCGTGGTGGGAGCGAGCAACTACTACTGGCGCCTGGAAGAGACCGTGCCCTCGGCCAAGGCCTTCAACGACGCTTTCCGGGCCGCCTACGCCAACGCAATTCCGACCGATTACGGCGCCTACGGATACACGGCCGTCCGCTCCCTGCTGATGGCCGTGAAGGCGGCCGGCGATACCGATACGGACAAGGTCATCGCGGCCCTGGAGGGCCTGACCTACGACGTCGCCAAGGGACCGGAGCGCTACCGCGCCTGCGACCACCAGGCGATCCAGTCCGTGCTCATCACGGAATCGCGCAAGAAGTCCGAGATGCAGGGCGAGGCGGACCTGTTCCGCATCCTGGAGGTCGAGGCCGGCTCCGAGGCCGCCCTCCGCACCTGCGACGAACTCGGCCACCGGGCCTGATCGGGCGCCATGAGCGGGAGCCGGCCATGACCTCTGCTTTCGCCGCCTTCGATTTCGAACTCGTCGCGATGCAGCTGTTCTCGGGTGTGGCGCTCGGCGCCGTCTTCGTGATGCTGGCCCTCGGCCTGTCGATCATCTTCGGCATGCTCGGCATCGTGAATTTCGCCCACGGCAACTTCTTCATGGTCGGCGCCTACGCGGGCGTCTTCGTCATGGAGCGCACGGGCAGCTTCTGGGCAGCGTTGCTGGTCGGACCGCTCATGGTCGGTGCCCTCGGCCTCCTGGTCGAGCGCTTCCTGATCCGACCCCTGGCCGGCCGCTCGCCGGACGATCCCCTGCTCCTCACCTTCGGGCTCGGTTACGTCCTGGTGGAGGGCGTGCGCATCCTGTTCGGCTCGGACGGTCTGCCCTTCGCCACTCCGGAGGAGCTCTCCGGTGTCGCCGATCTCGGCATCGGCTACTTCCCGATCTACCGGCTCTTCGTCGTCGGCGTGGTGGCGCTGGTGCTCGTCGTCCTCTGGTACGGCCTCGAGCGGACGCGGCTCGGGCTGATCGTGCGGGCCGGTGCCCGCGACCCGGAAATCCTCCGGGTCCTCGGCATCGACATCCAGCGGCTCTGGCTCTGGGTGTTCGGCCTCGGCATCGCGCTTGCGGCCCTGGGCGGCGTCCTCGCCGCGCCGATGCGCTCGGTCAATCCGGAAATGGGCAGCGCGGTGCTCGGTGAGGCCTTCGCCGTGACGGTGATCGGCGGAATGGGCTCGCTGATGGGCTCCGTCGTCGCAGGTCTCCTCGTTGGCATCGTCGTCTCGATGACGGCGCTCGTCGCGCCCGAGATGGCGAGCATCGCGATGTTCGCCTTCATGGCCTTGGTTCTCCTGATCCGGCCCCAGGGCCTGTTCGGCAAGCCCGGCCTCGGCGTCTGAGGAAGAACGCACATGCACACCCTCGACCAAACCGTCGTCGACGCTCCTCCGGGGCCGATGAGGGAGCGGCGCTCGCCAGTCGCCGGGGGGCTCTCGCGCTGGCGTGCGCCGCTCTCGATCCTCGCGCTCCTGACCCTGCCTTTCCTGCTTCCCTCGCAGGCGCTCGCCGTCAACGTCCTGATCTACGGACTCTACGCCGTCGGCTACAATCTGCTCTACGGCTACACCGGCCTCCTGTCCTTCGGGCACGCAGCGTTCTTTGGTACGGGCGCCTACGTCACCGGCATCGTCATCGGCGCGTATGGCCTCCACCCGTTCCCGGCGATGGGACTCGGGACGGTCGCGGCCAGCGCGTTGGCGCTGACGGTCGGGGCCGTCTCGATCCGCTCGCGCGGCATCTACTTCGCCATGGTGACCCTGGCCCTGGCCCAGCTCATCTACTACGCCGCGCTCCAGGCCTCGTCCTGGACCGGCGGCGAGAACGGCCTGCGCGGCTTCACGGTCTCGCGGATCGACGTCGGGCCCGTCTCGCTCGATATCCTCGACCCGCAGGTCAAATACCTCTTCGTGCTGGCCTTCGTGGGCGTGGCCCTGGCCCTGATCTCGCGCATCCTCGCCTCGCCATTCGGAACGGCCATCGAGGCAATCCGTGAGAACGAGACCCGCGCCCGTGCCTGCGGCTTCGACGTGGAGCGTTCGAAGCTCCTAGCCTTCGTCCTGTCTGGACTGTTCTGCGGCCTGAGCGGCGCGCTCTCGGCCATCCACCTCTCGATCGTTCCCCTCGACAGCCTCGCCTACCACACCTCGGGCATGGCGGTGGTGATGACGCTGGTGGGCGGCGCGGGCACCTTCTTCGGTCCCTTCGTCGGCGCCCTGGCCGTGTTGGTCCTGGAGGATGTGTTCAGCCAATGGACGCCTCACTGGCAGCTCGGCCTCGGGATCGTATTCATTCTGTTCGTGCTGTTCCTGCCGCGCGGCCTCTGGGGCTCGGCCCTGGAACGCCTCGCCTTCCGCCGGAGGCGCCCATGAACCCGCTTCAGCAGCCCGAGGATCTGCATGCTCCGGTTTTAGAAGTCGAGGCGCTCGGCCGCCGCTTCGGCGCGTTCACGGCACTTGAGGATGTCAGCGCCACCTTCGGCAAGGAGCGCATTACCGCCATCATCGGCCCGAACGGGGCCGGCAAGAGCACGCTTTTCAATCTGCTCTCTGGCGCCCTGGCACCTACGGCTGGCCGCCTCCGATTCGGGGGCCGCAACATGACGCGGATGCCCCAGGCTCGGTTCGCACATCTCGGCATCGCGCGCTCCTACCAGATCACGAACGTCTTCCCGCGCCTGACCGCCCATGAGAACCTGCGGACGGCGATGCAGGCGCGGTGGAGCCGCTACGACTTCTGGAGCCGGCGCGACGCTCTGACCGGCCTCGCGGAGCGGGCGGATGCGTTGCTCGCTGATATCGGCTTGGCAGACCGGCGCGACCGTCCCGCTGCGTCCCTCGCCCATGGCGAGCAGCGGGCCCTGGAGATCGGCATCGCCCTGGCGAGCGACCCCAAGCTTCTGCTTCTCGACGAGCCGACCGCCGGGATGGGGCCGGAGGAGACTAAGGAGATGGTCGCCCTGCTGCGCCGCCTCGGCGAGACGCGGACGATCCTCCTCGTGGAGCACAAGATGAAGATGATCCTCGGCCTGTCCGAGCGCATCCTGGTGCTGCATCACGGTCGGCTCATCGCTGATGGTACCCCGGCCGAGATCCAGGCCGACCGCGAGGTGCGGCGCGTCTATCTCGGCCAGAGCGGTGGGTACGGCCATGCTTGAGATCCATGGCCTCGACGCGTGGTACGGCCCGAGCCACATCCTGCATGGGCTCTCCCTCGACGTCCGGGCCGGCGAGATCTTGGCCCTGGTCGGCCGCAACGGTGCTGGCAAGACCACGACCATGAAGGCCGTGATGGGCCTGATCCCGAAGGTCGGCGGCAGCGTCCGCCTCCTCGGCGAAGAGTTGCTCGGCCGCCCCGCCCATGCCCGCTTTCCCCTGGGCCTGGCCTACGTGCCCGAGGACCGGCGCATCGTCCCGGGCCTGACCGTGCGGGAGAACCTGAAGCTCGGCCTCCTGCGCGCGCCGCGCACGATCAAGGAAGGAGTAGCGATCGCCGAAATCGCCGAGACCTTCCCGCGGCTGGCCGAGCGCCTCGACCAGATCGCCGTGACGATGTCGGGCGGCGAGCAGCAGATGCTCGCCATCGCCCGCGCGATGATCGCGCGGCCCAAGCTCATCCTGCTCGACGAGCCGTCGGAGGGCATCATGCCGGTGCTGGTCGAGGAGATGGGCCGCCTGTTCGTCGCCCTGCGCGACGGGGGCGTCACGCTGCTCCTCGTCGAGCAGAACGTCGAGTGGGCCCTCAACCTCGCGAACCGCGCCGTGATCATCGACCAGGGTGCCGTCGTGCACGAGAGCTCGGCCGCCGCTCTGCGCGCCGACACCGAGATCCAGGATCGGTACTGCGCGGTCTGACGGAGCGCGTGATTGATCTCAGAGGCCGGCTGATCCGCGCCGGCAGCGGCGCGAGCCGGCCAGGGAGAACAACATGGACATCATCGGCGAGTATCGAATCGCGGCGTCCCGCGAGACCGTCTGGGCCGCCCTTAACGACCCGGAGGTACTGACGCTCTGCATCCCCGGCTGCAAGGAACTCATCCAGGCCTCGCCCGAGGAGATGGCCGCCAAGGTCGCCCTGAAGGTCGGCCCGGTCTCGGCCACCTTCGCCGGCACCGTCCGGCTGGAGGATATCCGGCCCCCCGAGGGCTATACCCTCGTCGGCCAGGGCAATGGCGGCATGGCGGGCTTCGCCAAGGGGCGCGCCGTGGTGAACCTCACGGAAGATGGCCCTGACACCATCCTTCGCTACGAGGCGAAGGCCGAGATCGGGGGCAAGATCGCCTCCCTCGGCGGTCGCCTAATCCAGGCCACGTCCCGCAAGCTCGCCGATGAGTTCTTCGGCAAGTTCGCGAACCACCTTGGCGCACCCGCACCGGAGAGCCCGGCCCCGGCCACCCCCTGACCAGGCCCGTAACGCTCCGCGCCTCCGAACACCCCGCACAGGACACGAGACGACCATGCCCACCGCGATCCAGCATTTCATCGGCGGCCAGCTCGCCCCCGGCACGGCCACGCGCTCCGCCCCGGTCTTCAACCCCGCCACCGGCGAGGAGACCGGCCGGGTCTCCCTCGCGGACGCTTCGGACGTGAACATGGCGGTGGCCGCCGCCAAGGCGGTAGCCCGCGACTGGGCGCGCACTACGCCCTTGCGCCGCGCCCGCATACTCAACGCCTTCCTGCGCATCGCCGAGGAGCGCACCGACGAACTAGCCGCCCTCATCACCGCCGAGCACGGCAAGGTGCTTTCCGATGCCAAGGGCGAGATCCAGCGCGGGCTAGAGGTGGTAGAGTTCGCCACCGGCATCCCGCAGCTTCTCAAGGGCGAGGTCACAGAGAATGTCGGCACCCGCGTCGACAGCCATTCGCTCCGCCAGCCACTGGGCGTGGTCGCCGGCATCACGCCGTTCAACTTTCCCGTCATGGTGCCGATGTGGATGTTCCCGGTGGCCCTGGCCTGTGGCAACTGCTTCGTGCTGAAGCCCTCCGAGCGCGACCCCTCGCCGGCTCTGCTGGTGGCGGCCTGGCTCAAGGAGGCCGGTCTGCCCGACGGCGTGTTCAGCGTGGTGCACGGCGACAAAGAGGCGGTCGACGCCCTCCTGCACCACCCCGACATAGCGGCGGTGAGCTTCGTCGGCTCGACCCCGATCGCCCGCTATATCTACGCCACCGCCACCGCCAACGGGAAACGCGCCCAGGCGCTGGGCGGCGCCAAGAACCACATGATCGTCATGCCCGACGCCGACCTCGACCAGGCGGTGGACGCCCTGATGGGTGCCGCCTACGGTTCGGCCGGCGAGCGCTGCATGGCGATCTCGGTGGCGGTACCGGTGGGCGAGAAGACCGCCGACGCGCTGGTGGCCAAGCTCATCCCGAAGGTGCGTGCCCTGAAGGTCGGCCCCGGCACCGATCCGGAGGCCGAGATGGGCCCCCTCGTCACTAGGACCCACCGCGACAGGGTCAGCGGTTACATCGATGCGGGCGTGGCGGCGGGCGCCGAGCTTCTAGTCGATGGGCGCGGGCTGAGCCTGCAGGGCTACGAGGGCGGCTACTTCCTCGGCGGCACCCTGTTCGACCGGGTCACACAGGAGATGTCGATCTACCGGGAAGAGATTTTCGGTCCCGTCCTGGCGATCACCCGCGCGCCGGACTACGCAACGGCGGCCCGGCTCATCAACGAGCACGAATTCGGCAACGGCACGGCGATCTTCACCCGCGACGGCGACGCCGCCCGCGAGTTCGCTCACGAGATCGAGGTCGGGATGGTGGGCATCAACGTGCCGATTCCGGTGCCGATGGCGTTCCATTCCTTCGGCGGCTGGAAGGCTTCGCTGTTCGGCGACCACCACATGCACGGTCCTGAGGGTGTCCGCTTCTACACCCGCCTCAAGACCATCACGACCCGCTGGCCCACCGGCATCCGCGCCGGGGCTGATTTCGTGATGCCCACAATGGAATAGGCCTGCATCGTTGTCGACCGGCGCGCTTTGACGCCGGTCGTGTCTCGGTCCATCGCGTGAGTAGGCAGTGCTAATTATCTTGTCTGCTGTACCGAGTCTGTCGAGGATTAAACAAGCGGTCACACCCTCAGACGAGAACCCATTCGCGAAGGACTGCTTCCGGTCGTAGAGCGGACAGACGGGTCGTGACCCAACCTAGCCAACCGGTTGGCCATAGCCGCTTCCCATAAGCGGACATTCGTAGCTCGTCTGGCTACTTCGGCTTGGGGTGGTAAGCGGACCCCGGCATTGCGTCCGCAAGCGGACGTTCCGCATCCGACCCAAGCCAGCCGTACGACAAGCAGTCGGCGCTTCCCGAAAGCGGCCGCTGGTCGGACGTCCGGCAACTTCGGCTCAGGGTGGGAAGCGGCGGCTCGATAGTCGCTAGAGCGTTTTCGGGCTGCGCTGAATCGCATGGGTTGGGTTCACGCGAAGCTGTTGGACTGATTCACTGATCGCTCCGGAGAAGGAGCGAAGCATGGGCCGACCCTACAGCCAGGACCTGCGCGAGCGGGTGGTGGAAGCCGCTGCGACGACCTCGCGCCGCCAGGCGGCCGCGCGCTTTGGGGTCGGCATCGCCACCTCGATCCGCTGGATGGCCGCGCTCGCGACGACGGGGACGGTGGCGGCCCGTCCGCAAGGGCGGGCGCGCCGCTCGAAGCTCGACCCGCACGAGGCGTTCCTGCGTGCGCTGATCGATGCGAAGGCCGACGTCACCCTGGAGGAGATGCGCGCCCGGCTGCGGGACGAGCACGATCTCACGGTCGGACTGGGCACGCTGTGGAGCTTCCTCGACGCACGCGACCTCACGTACAAAAAAAGACAGCGCACGCCACCGAGCAGGAACGCCCGGACGTGAAGGCGGCGCGCGAAGCGTGGTTTGCGGGTCAGCCCGACCTCGACCCTGCGCGCCTGGTTTTCCTTGACGAGACCTGGACCGCTACCAACATGGCCCGCCTGCGCGGACGCTCACCGCGTGGCGAGCGGCTGCGCTCTCCCATCCCGCACGGCCATTGGAAGACCACCACCCTGGTGGCGGGTCTGCGCCTGTCCAGGATCGCTGCGCCGTTCGTGCTCGGCGGGCCGATCAACCGCGACGCCTTCCAGGCCTACGTCGATCAGGTCCTGGTGCCCGAACTCACCCCCGGCGACATCGTCGTCATGGACAACCTCGGCAGCCACAAGGGACCGGCCGTGCGGGCGGCGATCGAGGCGGCAAGCGCGCGGCTCCTGTTCCTCCCGCCCTACAGCCCGGATTTCAACCCCATCGAGATGGCCTTCTCGAAGCTGAAGGCACTGCTGCGCAAGGCGGCCGAACGCACCGTCGAGGGACTATGGTCGACCATCGAACGCCTCGTCGACACCGTCACGCCCCACGAGTGCGCAAATTTCTTCGCAGCCGCTGGATACGAACCAGATTAAACCGAAAATGCGCTAGGCAAACGTCCGGATTGAAGGCCGCAGAGGACGAAGCAGACTCGTATTATTGAGGCCCCGGCGTGCGGGCGACGTTCATCAGCCAACACACCATCACGAAGTAGCCAACCAACGTCAGCAACTCGACCGTGATCGCCTCACCCCACGTGCTGAGAGCTGCGGCATACGTTTCATCACTTACACGATGCCGACGGACGAGTTCGCTGGCTACAGCATGCGCTAGGACTAGATCGACCCGGAGGTCGGCTGGGAGCGGTGCACCGCGCTCAACCGCCGCCAACGCAGCCGGCGGCACACCGGCTGCTCCCGCGAGCGGCAGGTGCATGTCCCACTCAAACACGTTGGACAGCTCCCGCGACACAACGCATATCGTCCACTCACGCAACGCGCCGTCGAGGGTCCCGGCATAGCGCAGGGTCTCCCCGACCTTGGCGACCGCTTGGAGTAACGACGGACGGTGCAGCAGTGGGCGGAACGGACCGTAGACCCCCCGGCGAGGACCGTTGATTAACTCTTCGGCAGCGGCCTGCTGCTCTGCATCGAGCGTGGCTGGTGGCCCAAGGCGTTCGGGAAGTCCGGCCTCAGGAAAGGACGGTGTAGCGGTGGCGGAACGGTTGGGAAGCATCAGACGGGCCTCAGGCTTTTGAGGGAAGTTTTGGTGCTGCGCCAGAGCCATAGTGCCGTCAGCACTAGCAGCAGCGTAGCGAGAGCGCCCGTCCACCTGAGCGCATCCCAGCCGGCCCAGCGGTCGGAACCGAGCGCGCGGACGAGCAGTGGGCCAGCGATCTGTCCGGCGGCGAACGCAGCGGTCATTCGCGCAATGAGCGGGGTCGGATTGTCCGGCTGCGCCTCGCGGGCGAGCTGCAAGCCGGCCATGGTCGCGACCATGAACGTGCCGCCGACCAAGACCGCTGAGGCCGCGACAGCCCAGAGAGCTTGGACGAATAGCGGCAGGGCGGTGCCGAGCGCCATGACGCCCTGTGACAGAGCCCACAGTCGTTGACGGGATGTGCTTGGCAGCCAGCGGGCCACGGCCGCGACCGACAGAGCGGCGGCGAAGCCGAACAAGGGCCAAGTCAACCCGAACACTAGGGGATCGGGAGCTAGTTCGCGCGCCATGGCCGGCAGGAACGTGGCCGGCACGATGTAGCCGAACCCGAACGTTCCGTAGCAGAGAACCAGAGCCAACTGCCCGCCCCCTCGCGTCGGAGCGATTGCTGTAGCCTCGCGTTCTTCGATCTCGGCCGGGGTCGTGCTTTGCCCCCGTGACAGCGTCCAAACCAGCACCGCTCCGGCACTGGCGATGAGCCCCAGTTCAAGCCAAAGCCAGTCCGCCCGCTGGCGTCCGCCGAGCCAAGCCATCACACCGGCTATCGCAATGCCGAGACCGACACCCGTGTAAATCCACGCGCCCAGTTGCCCGGCCCGACGCCGGGCAAGTTCGGCCAGGCACCAGCTGCTCGCGCACACCAGCGCCCAGGCGCTGAACACACCAGCTGCCCCGCGCAGCATGACCCCGAGCAGGGTAGTGGGAACGGCATCAACTGCCACCATCGCCAGGGTCGTGAGAGCGACACCGATCAGGCTCAGCAGCAGACCGCGACGCGGGTTGCCGCTGAACCACGAGGCGGTCAGGGCACCCACGAAGTACCCAGCATAGTTCGCTGCTGCCCATTCCGTACCGGTGGCAGCGTCCAGCGTACCGTCACGGATCATCAGCGGCATCAGCGGCGTAAAGGCAAAACGGCCGACCCCCATCGCCATTGCAAGTGCGACGAGTCCGCTGGCGACCACGGGCCGGGTCGCGGGACTGGGCTGGGCGGGAGAGGAGTGTGTCGTGTTCATTGGATGGTCCGATTGAACACCTTTCCCACTTCTTGGAAAATGAATTATCGTGACGTATCGTTCTCTGCATGAGAACTATGAATCTGAACGACCTACACATCTTCCGCAGCGTCGTTCGCGAAGGCGGTATCACGCGGGCCGCACACCAGCTGCACCGGGTCCCCTCCAACGTCACCACCCGGATCAAACAGTTCGAGGAGCGGCTTGGGGTAGCTCTGTTCCGACGCGAAGGGCGTAGCCTGACCCTCACTGATGCCGGACGTACCCTGCTCGGGCATGCCGATAAGCTGTTGCAGTTGGCCGACCTAGCCGAACAGGAACTGCGCAGTGGTATCGTACGCGGCGTGCTCCGGCTTGGATCCTTAGAAAGCGCGGCCGGTGCACGGCTGCCGCCGATCCTGTCGGCTTTTCATGCGCAGAACCCCAACGTGACCATCGAACTGCAAACCGGTACGACCCGCGCGATGCTGCGCCAGCTGGAGCTGTTTGAGGTCGAAGCGGCCTTCGTGTCCGAACCATTCGAGCGGGGAAATCTATCCTCGATGCCGGCCTTTGACGAGGAACTGGTGCTGATTACCGCCCGAGGGGTGCCGACAGTCCGCCACGCTGTCGAGTTGGGTGGGCGGACTGTTGTGGCGTTTCCCCATGGCTGTTCCTACCGTCAGCGCCTCATCGAGTGGCTGACGGAAGGAGGCGCATCACCTCAGCGTGTTCTGGAGATGAGTTCGTATCACGCCATCGTGGCGTGCGTGGCTGCTGGGACAGGGGCAGCGATCGTGCCGGCGGAAGTGCTGGATCATGCAGTGCTGAGCACGGCCGTCGAGCGCCATTCGCTGCCGCCTCACCTGCGCATCAACCGCACGCATCTCGTCTGGCCCGGAGCGGCCAGTGAGCCATTGCAAGCCCTCATCGCGCTGCTGCCCAGCGCACGTGTCGATGAACGGGTAGCATAGAAAAGATTCCAGATTGCCCTGAACACGAGTGCTTTACAGAGACTATGGACCCGCTACTGGTAAAGCGTACGTTCCGCTTCCCAATTGACCCGGTCGTAGAACGGACGGACGGGTCTCGACCCAACTCGGCCGTACGAGACGACATCGTCGTTGCCGGAAAGCGGACGTAAGCCCCCGCTCTCGCAGACAGCAGGAAATGGCCAAAAGCCTTCTGGTTAGTTTCGCTAGCGCGATGCGCCAAGCATGATTGAGCTTTGGCATATTAACCTACACCTCTGCCGTACGCAGCAGCAGGCCCCCAAACCGATCAGATGGGGCGACAGGCGGATGCCGTTCACACAACCTTTAATTGCATGCCTGAAGGCCGAGGCCGAGGGTCGCAACGGGTGCCTAATCCGAGGCTTCGATGGGCAAATTGGCAGCGTCTCGGCCTAGGCGGGTTCTCATCGCAACCGAATTGAGCCCGTTAATCAATTCTAAGTAGATCGCATCCATCAATCAACTCGCTCAGAAGTTGTGCTTTGGGACTGTAGGCGCATAATCGTTCGACGGCAGGCCGATCTGCCGAGACCGTTCAGGGTGATCGACGACGGAAAACATCCTGCGCCCGACGACAGCACGTTTGGACACGCACCCACCAGACAGCATTCGGAAGGAGACGAGCCGTGCAGACCACGACAGACCCCATTGAGATCGCCGCCAAGATCCTCACTGCCTACGTTGCCCGCAACTCTGTACCGGCCACGAGCCTGCCGGACCTGATCCGCACGGTCCACGGCTCGATCACCGGCCTGGCGACCTCGCCGAAGCCAGTGCTGGCGAAGCCGACCGCTGCTGAGATCCGCAAGTCGGTCTCACAGGACGCCATCATCAGCTTCGAGGACGGCAAGCCCTACAAGGCTCTGCGCCGGCACCTCACGATGAAGGGGCTGTCACCCGAGGCATACCGTGCCAAGTGGGGCCTGCCGGTCGACTATCCCTTCGTCGCCCCCAGCTATAGTGCGCGTCGCTCCCTGATCTCCCGCACCATCGGGCAGAACCAGCGCCTGCGCTTTCAGCAAGCGGCGGAGTGATCCGAAGACTTTCTGGGCGCTCATCGCTGACACCGCGCCGGCTTGCACTTGGCCGGCGCGGTGTCAGCAGGCTTCACTGGATCATCTCGGGACCGGCAATTAGCCCTATGAGGCGGGCAAGTGCCATCAGATCGGCATCTCCAAGTTGCTCCCCGTCTACCAGCCATAGTCCGAGATCATCGCCGGTCGGCTCCACCTTCCAGCCAATCGTGCGGAGAACGTCGGCGGCTTCTTGGCAGGGATCGTTGCTCATGGTGCCTTCACGCATCCCAGCAGAATCGCAGTCCGCACCATGCCGCGCCGGAACTTCTCTGTCCGGTCTGGATCGGTCACCGCCGCGCGCGCCGGCTCGTACGCTTTCACAGAGGCTGCAGGGTCCATCGTGTGCCCACTGGCGAACCGGAACAGGCTCACTGTCGCGTCCTTCATAAACACGTCCACGGCAGCGTTCACCTCGTCATCGGTGACGATTTTGGCCTTGAGCAGGTCGCTTGTGATCGTGGTGCTCATCGCCTCTGCTCCGAAGACGCCTTCATCACGAGGCTACTCTACCGCTTCTGGATGCAGCGAAAGTGTGCCGCAATAAGCCTTGGAAATCAGCGGACATCCATCGTGGTTTCGACGATGCACGAGCACTCGCTTACCGAGCGCAGTGTATGAACCAGAAACTGCAACACGGCCGTGGCAGGCCGGACAGCGCTTTCCCGCTTTGGCGTATATCCCCTGAGCCTCGATGAGGCTGATATGCTTCCAGGCACCATTGACCTTCACTTCGCAGTGGTTCGCATCCGGCTTTGTCATAGCCTGACGTGGCATGCCGGCACTTACTCAGCCAGTGCGCAGCGGCCACGGTCCGTAGAAGCTCGTGTCTGCGTAGGCGCTCGTACGCCGCCGCCAGGTTCGCTTAGAAACGCTGTCTCAGTACGAACGCCTCGGAACCGACACCACATATCGAACGCGAGCCTGCGTATTCTCCGACGCGCGAATGCGGCGCCATCCCCTTGTGATTGCGACAATAAATGCGATTCTATCTCTGGTTGCATATTACGTGGAACAGGGATCGGCTTCATGCCTTACATGTCCTCGACGTTGAGCGAAACGAAACGGCTTGATTTCTCGGTCCCGCTGCTAATCGTGGCGGTGATCCCATACTACGCTTTATGCGCTGTCTTCGTCATATGTTCATTGCCATTCCTTTTGCTGTCAGTGCCAGCTGATTTCATACTAAAGGATAAGCCAAAATCACACGGTAATGTTGTTGTTTTTCTCATGGCTTTGTCGATTGCGAGCACAATCTTTACTCCGTCAGTGATAATATATAGTCATCTGTTATAAGGTAATATTCAAAGCTACGACACGTTTCTGGCTTCGATGTCGATTTTTCCTGCGAGAGTCACTCCAACTGTACACGGCGCCCGGATCATGGCCGTCATTCCGTGTGTTGCGGCGATCATGTAGACCGCGGAGCGGCTGAGATAGGCCGCGCACCGCATACAGCGCTGCTTTACGGCATCTCTCGACCGTCGCGTCTTTTGCCAGTGGTCTGCTCCAAGATAAAAGCACCCAAAGCGTCGCCGCGTCGCAGTGCAGCATCGAATTTCTTTGCTACCTAAGTAATTGCTGGCCACAAGTTCTAAACAGAAGTCAGGGAGGGTGCAGAAATGAATTTTGTGTTTAGCGCTCCGATCCTGCTCTGTGCATGCTGGCTTGCCGGCACTGTCGAGTTCGCGATCTGGTGCCACCAGGCGCCTGAGCATGAGCCATCAGGCGAATAGCTCCATCAAGTTCATCAGAGCCCAAGCTGCATAGCCCCACAGAGCGATAGTGACGACCAGGAATGTCAAAAGCAGCGCAAACGCTGCCCACGTCGTCAGGCTTGTGCGCAGGCGCTCAAGCCGTCCGGTCTGATCCGTTTCGACCGAACCGTCGAATTCCGAATTCATCAAGTCTACCATCAGCGAGCGACACCATACTGCGAAGCTTATATGCTTTTCCGATCTAAACGCCTGACTGATCAAAACCGTTCATATAGCGCGAACTACGCAGGAGAGAGCAGCATTCAATGTTGAACGGCTGGTAGCTGATGTGGTCGGTCAAGCCGTGGCCCCCTGTTCGGTCCCCGATAGAATCGCGGAACCTCAGGGGCGGGCGTCCAGGTTTGATCTCAGGCCCCGCACCGCCTCAGGCGCCTCGATCGGAGCTATCTCCTCCGCCAGAGCCCTCAACCCGAAGCCGCTTCCGTAGCTCCGCCCAACGCTACCGCTGCCCGTATGGCCGGCAAGTGCATCATGCACTTGATGTCTCCTTCATGTTCGTTCCTCGGAGACTACGATGGACCGGCCATCCTCCGTTCGTGAGGACCCTCAATCTATCCGACAGGTGCTGACATATGACGGCCGCTGCCTGCTTGGCGAAGGTAAGGAGGGCGGTCGCAGCGCCTCATGCACTTACACACGGCTTGCGATGGGTGGCGCCGATGTCGATTGAGAAAAACAACCCGCAATTGTATTTTTTTCAACGTGGTTGAGGCCGCGTTAATTGTTTCGCCGCCAACTGGAATCCGTCTTCACCGCGTCGTCGTGCCGTCACGCTCGGCACCCAGCCGGCGGCCACGCGGCCGCCGGACCGTCTCTCCGCGCCTTCGGATGGCCGCATGTCGCACGCCAGTTCCTGCCCGCCGCGGAGCCGCCTGCTCGCGACGACCGCCTTGCTGCCGCTGATACTCGGCATGGCGGCGATGACGGTGCCGGTGGGTCCGGCGCATGCCGCCTGCGCGGCGACCACGACAGGTCTCGCCTGCGACGGGCCGGACGACGTGACTCTGGCGAGCTCAATCGGCGGCTCTGGTGGCCTTTCGAAGGCTGGCACGGGCAGCGTCACGCTCTCGGCCGCCAATACTTATGCCGGCGGCACCAGTCTCACTGCCGGGACGCTGTCGACGACGGGGGCTGGGACGCTCGGTGCGCCCGACGCAGCGCTGGTGATCTTGGGCGGACGACTCGACCTCGGCAGCACGACGCAAGCCGTCGGACTGGTCCGGCTCACCAGCGGCACCATTGGGGACGGGACGCTGCGCGGCTCGGTCTACGACGTGCAATCCGGCAGTATCGATGCCGCGCTGACCGGCTCCGGCCCGCTCGTGAAGTCCGGCACTGGCACGGTGATGCTGTCGGGCGCCAACACTTACTCAGGCGGCACCCGCGTCGACGGCGGCACGGTGAAACTGACCTCGACCGGACGCCTCGGCGCCGCGGACGCCGCCCTCGTGGTCGGCGGCGGAACGCTCGACCTCGGCGGCACCAGCGCGAGCGCCGGCCCGGTGGTGCTCACCGCCGGTACCATCCG